>DATJLT010000180.1:0-3580 GCA_035509195.1 Streptosporangiaceae bacterium
GTCACGCTGCCGGGTGATCAGGCCGGCTGTCTCCATCGAGTTCAGGTGGTGCGTGAGCGTCGCTTCCTTGATCCCCATCGCCTCGGCTAGGTCGCGCTGGCTCGCCACACTGCGCATCTTGAGATTGACAAGCACCAGCCAGACCGGCAGTGACCCGCCTGCCGCTGCGAGGGCGTCGTCGAACGCACGGCTGATCGCCCTGGACGCGTGCGTCAGATAGAGGCCGATCGGCGCGCGTTCCGGTCGCATGGAACCAGCCTAGCTCAGTCAGTTGATCTCTAATGATTCGAGATCGAACTATGGCGTACGGCTTCGGCAAGAGCGGAACGCGCCGAGGGGCCCTGCCCGGAGGCAGGACCCCTCGCCGGGAGCGACCTAGTGTGGCCCTCCCTTGCTAATGCGACCCGGTTGCGGTCGCAACGGTCGGCTGTGCCGATCGCCGCCTAGCTTCCGGGTGGCGGGGTGGTGGTGAGGACGATGCCGGTCGGCTCCTCACCGTCGCCCGCGTTAGCCTCTCCGCCATAGCCGACGTTGAAGCTGCCGACGGAACTGTTAGTGGCTGTGTCGAACACCGTAACGATGCCCGAGGTGAGCCCTCCCACCCACAGTTCGCTGCCGTCCGGCGTCAGGGCCACGCTGACGGGATCGCCGGCATCCGGAATCGTGTTCGTGACCTTGTCGGACGCCGTGCTGATCACCGAGATGGCATTGGAGTCGCCGTCGGCCACGTATAGCGTGCTGCCGTCGGACGAGAGCACGAGCTGCCACGGCATCTGGCCGACGCCGATCTCGTCCGTGACCTTGTTGGTCGCGGCGCTGATGACGTCCACCTTGCCCTGGACGGTGTTAGTCACGTAGACCGTCTTGCCGTTCGGGGAGACCGCGACGCCCTCCGGATCGCCAAGCCCGTGAATCACGGTGACCACATGGAGGTTGGCGGTATTGATGACGTACACGCCTTGTCCTGTCGTTACATACGCAGTGGACCCGGAAGGCGAGAATGCGATCTCCCTGGGGTCGGTCGGCAGGCGCAGCCGCGCTGTAACTGTGTTGGTGGCTGCCGAGATCACGCTGATTGCGGCCAGCGATGGCTGGTCGGTCTGCGGGCCGGTCTCGGCTACCCATACCTGGCTGCCGTCCGGGGTAACGGCCACACCCTCGGGGTCATAACCGACGTGGATGAGCGTCTCGGCGGGGTTCTCGTAGTTCTTCACGGTTAGCGCGGCTGTGTCGAGCACCCCGACCGTGTCGTTGCCGGTGTTGGCGAAGTAGAGCGTGCTGCCGTACATCGCCACGCCCTCATTCGTGGAGTCGTAGTTGAAGTCCTCGGTACCAGTACCGGGCACTTCCCCGTCGCCCTCGTTGTACTGCTGGACCAGGTCGCAGTTCGCAGTGTTGACAGCGTCGAAGGCCTGATAACCAGGCAGCGCTATGTAGGCGGTGCCTGTTGGTCCAGTGCAGCTCGACGAGGCGAGCCGGGCTTTGGCCGCGTGCTGGCCGGTTGCGGAGTGAGTAGTGCCGGAGTGGCCAACGGCGAGTGCCGTTGCCGTGCCGCCGGCGGCGAGCACGACGGCCGCCGCTCCCGCCATGATCACGCGCCGGCTGGCCCAGCCGGTACCAGAATTCGATGTTTCGCGCGGTGCCATCTGATCACACCCCCACTACAGCCTTGGCGGCTGCTGCGTTGCGCACGGGCTTGAACCCAGTCGGCTGGACTGGCGGGGTCTGGCTCGCTCCCGGATAGGGCGGGAGCTGGAACTGGAGTACTTCCTCTTCGGCCCGCTCGAGCTGCCGCTTGGTGTCCGGCAGCCGCGGGAACCGCATGCTCTTGAACATCCCCAGCGCCGAGGTGAAATCGCCGGTGGTCTGGCGCCGCCATGCGGTGATGTTGGGATTGACCACGCCGGTTACCAGCTCAAGCAGCCGGGTAACCGACGTGTGGTCGAACGTGTCGTGGCAGACGAAGCCGCCCACTGTCCATGGCGAGACCAGGATGCAGGGGACACGGAAGCCCAGGCCGATCGGCCCTGGTGCGTCCTTTTCTGCCGAGGCCGAAGAGGTGATGTACTCGCCCGCCGTGCCGGCTGGCGCGGTGGGCGGGACAACGTGATCGAAGTACCCGTCGTTCTCGTCGTAGACCAGGATGAAAAGCGTCTTGGCCCAGACATCGGGATTGGCCGCGATCGCGTCGACCTTGCTCTTGACGTAGTCGGCGCCTGCCGCCGGCATGAAGTCGGGGTGCTCGGACTGGTAAGACGTCGGGAGGATGTACGACACGGTCGGCAGCCGGTCATGCATGGCGTCGTACTCGAACTGGCCGGGCTGGTAGAACTTCATCGCGTTCTGGTACAGCGGTGACGAGGTCGACGCGTTCTGGTACTGGTCGAAGTACTCCAGCACGTTGAAGCCGTAGTTGTCGACCTCCTGGTACACCTTCCAGGAGACGCCAGCCTTGGTCAGCAGCTCCGGGTACGTCGTCCACGAGAAGCCCTCGGTCGGCACGTAGTTGCCGTAGGTCGGGCCGCCATTGGTGCCCGCGGGGTCGATCTGGCCGGTCATGAGATAGAGCCGGTTCGGCCAGGTCGGTCCCAGCACCGAGCAGTGGTAGCCGTCGCAGATCGTGAACGCGTCGGCCAGTGCCCACTGGAAGGGGATGTCGTTTCGCTTGAAGTACGCCATGGAGTACTGCGCGGCGAGCCCGTCATAGTCGTCAATACTTGAGTTGAGTCGCGCGGTCACGAAGCCGTCCATCGCGCCGCTGTCCCACGAGTCGTGCTGCGGCAGCCAGCTGTGGCTGGTCGAGGGCAGCGCCTGGGCACTCGTGCTGTGCGTGTCGGCGTGGAACGGGTACAGGTAGCCGTCAGGATTCTGCGGGTCGGCCTGCTTGAAGACGCCCGCAATCGCCTGAGGATCGTTGAAGCCACGCACTCCTGGCATGGCGCCGAAGTAGTGGTCGAAGGACCGGTTCTCCTGCATCAGCACAACGACGTGCTTGATCTCGGAGATGGGCGCGGTAGCCCGCGCCGAGCTAAGCCGTGCAGGTGGCACGCTTTCGATGATCTTCCGCAGGTTGGACGGCAAGGCGAACGACGCCAGTACCATCCCGCCTGCCGACGCCATGAGCTGACGCCGACTCACCTCAATCGTCACGCAAGATCTCCTAACGCCGAAGGGGAGGTACCGGCGGCAAGCGAAACCGTTGCGGGCGAGCGAGATCGCCCGTCACGCGGCACCCCGAGCGAGGACTGCATGTTCGCAATTTAAATGTTTAGCGAGACAAAGCAACCCTCAGGTGACAAGCGAGTGAAAAATGCCTTCCGCGCACATTGCACAACGGAACTGGGCCATTTGGAAAACACTGCGGTTGCGCGCCGACGCGGCCCTGCGTTGCCGTGCCGTCCCAGGCAGGTGGGCTAGCCCAGTGCGTCACGCAGCGCCGCGCACAGTCGAGCTACCGCGGTACTGAACGCATGCCCGGGCGGTGTGGCGTAACCAACGACCAGAGCGGGGCCCAGTTGCGGCCCGCCGGCCCGGAAGCTGGCCAGTCCGTACAGCGCTAGGCCGCGGGCCGTCGCGCGAG
>DATJLT010000181.1:0-3424 GCA_035509195.1 Streptosporangiaceae bacterium
AGGTCACGCAAGATCAACATGTCATCGGATTTGAGACCCTACATCGCCGCTCGGCGCCAGCTCAAGCGTGCTCGGGCGCGTCGACTGGCTCGTCGCCGTAGAGGTCTCGCCAGAGGCGCCGCAAGAATGCCTCGGGACTGCCGTCCTCGTACCGGACATGCTTTGACAACTCGTCGTCCGGGAGCTGGTTCGGGTCGTTGATGGCCTCGCGCAGCTCGGTCTTAAAAGTGTACATCTCCTCGTTATTTCCACGCCTTGCGAGCCTCTGTAGCGATTCAAGGTCATCCGCCTCGGGATGGAGGTATGTTGTCGCGATTCGGATGAGCGTGGCGAACGGACCGTCGGGGTGCCGCTTCCAGTAGAACTCCCCCATCAAGGTCTCCCATCAGTAACCGGTCGCTCAGCTCTCCGGAAGGTCATCATCTCGTGGCTCGGGGTACATAGTCGTGATTTCGTACCTATCCCGTTCCTTGTTATGACCTATGAGAAAAATCATCGTCCCGCCTTCGAACGTTGGTATTGGCCGTGCCGCAGGCCGCGGAACATCCGGCTGACGCTCTCCTGCTAGCGCTTTTTGCCACGCGTACCGATTCTCGATCGCGGCATCCATGCTTCCCGCCACTGGTTCCAGTTGCCAGCCGGTGCAGTATTTGTGCCCGTCCTTGCCGAGCAGTTCAGCGATTGGCACGCGCACTGGTTCTGGCCGGCTGTCCCGGTCGTATGGTCTACTCAGCGCCGCACGGACTTCGAAGTGATCCGTTCCGCGAGCGTATGCGGTTGCGAAGGCATCTGGGTTGGTAATGCGGGTCGCGACTTCGGCACATATGTGTCGTCTGTTATTCGGCTTCAGGCCATCGATGCCGCGGGGTCGCTTCGACGCGTCGAGCTGGGCTGGGTCTTCAAGGTATGCGACCCGGCGCATGTTGGCTTCTTCCGTCGGCCAGCCTTCATGGCGTATGTGGCCGTGCCCTGCGCCACGGTCGATCGCTACGAGGATCCGGCGTGACTCCGGCGCGGCACACCTTGCCATTTCAAGCCAGGGCCGTCCAGTGCGGTGCTGTTCCAGATGGCGGGCCGCGTCCTCTGTGCTGGTCTTGGGCAGCCCGGCTCGCTCTGGACTGAACCGCGCCAGCTCAGCGCGTGGTGGGTCGAATAGCCGCTTCGATTCCCATCCTGACTCGAGGGCTTGGCGTGTATCCGCATAATTCTCGCCTCTATTGCGCGTTTCGGCAGGCACATCAGGTCCGGCAACCTTGGCGGGCTTGTCCCAGTCGAGGTCATCTGACCGGCGGTCCAACGCGCTCACGCTAACAGTATCTACCTATAGTAACCGCACCGTGCCAGAGTGTACGGATATGAGCGCGTCGAATGCTCGGACCAGCTGCTACTCCTGGGTGGCCGGGTCGACGATCTCGATGAGCCCGGTGGCCACGTCGTAGACCAGGCCGGACACGAGCCGGCCTGGCGGCAGGGCATGCCGGGCGATGGCGGCGTCGATCCGCACCGCCGCGTACGGGTCGCCGACCGCTTTGCCGTCCAGTTCCCCTGCCCGGATCAAGAAGGCGGCGAGCTGCTCGGGGTAGTCCGCGAGGCGGCGGATGCCGCAGTCGGTGTGCTGCAAGATCACCAGGAGACCGCCCGGCTGCTGGCCCTGGCTGAGTCGGCCTAGCAGCGCCCAGGAGCGCAGCGCCGCCGGGGTGATCCGGCCGCCGATATTGCGCATCACGACAGCGTCGCCGAGCTTGAGACCGAGCACGTCACTGGGGTCGACCCGGGAGTCGACGTAGCCGAGCACCTGCAGGGTGCCGCTGGCCGGGAACCGAAGGCCGGCGAACGCCCCGGTCGCGGCGAACGCCGCGTTCCGCCGAACCAGGTCGCCGGAAGAAATGCTCATATCTTCGGAGCGTACGGCACCGAGATCTTCTACAAGGGCTGGGGCTCCGGCCAGCCGCTCAGGCTGTCACCACCCCGGAGTCTTGCCAGCCAGTTCGTAGGCGAGGTACCAACCGTTCACGGTGCCAACGCCGTCGGCCAGGCTGTAGCCGGCCTGCGCGTTGAAGCCCTTGATCGTGTAGGTCTTCGCGGGCGTCCCCTGGACGAAGGTCACCGTGTTATTGCCCTTGGTGACGGGCACTACGCCGGGGGCTTTCACGCCCGACAGCCAGTACAGCTTCGGGTTGATGACGCCGAGGGCGTGGCCGGCGACCTGATCGGCGAGCGCCACGATGCCGGCAAACTCCGGCGTCGACTCGCTGGTGCCGCAGGACGGGTACCAGCCTGCGGGGAAGCCCTCCTGCGGGAAGCTCTGGTAGGTGAACACCGGGCTGCTGCAGGCGCCGTTCATGGAGACGTCCGGGACCCCGCGCGCGCTGCCGACCACGTTCTTGACGCCGTTCTGATAGAAGGGGCGGGAGAAGAGCACCGACAGGCCGCCGCCAGTCGCGAGCGGGTCTGTGCCGCCGCCGAGGTGGGAGTTGTAAGTGTCGTTCCACGCCACTGACGTGTACTTATTGCCCTTGCCTGCCACCAGTTCAGTACCGCCCACGCCGGTCACCAGCGGGTCGCTGTCCGGCCAGGATGTCACTGGGTGCGTGTAGTAGGTCGTCTCGTCAAGCCCCACGTCCGCCGCGCCACTGTCACCAGAGGCGGCCAGGACTGTCGGGCCATCCTTCTCTTTCGCCGCCGCCACGTAGGCGCTGCGCAGGTGGTAGGCGTTGATCTGGGCGAGACCAGTAAACGTCTGCTCGGTGGCGCTGAAGCTCTGGCTGATAACGTCGCCGAGGTGGTACTTGATCACGTAGTTCTCGGCCTCGACGATCTGCGGGAAGCCGGTCACGCCCTCGGTCTCCGACACGGGGGTCTCGACTAGCAGGATGTTCGCGCCGGGCGCGATTGCGTGTGCGAACTGTACGTCCAGCGTGGTCTCGCCGCCCCAGCCTGTCATGTCGGAGTCGTCGGGATTCCACGCCGGTATCTTCCCGGCCGGCGTGATGATCTTGAACGACGGTGGGGCGGGCAGCTTGAATTCTTTGTCGAAGACTGCGAGGTCCTTCTGGATCGTGGGCGAGCCGAACGAGTCGACGATCACGATCGTCTCGCCCTTGCCCGTGATGCCGTGCCGATACAGCGGGGCAAGGTCGTACGCCGCCTGAACCTGCTGTGGCGTGAGGCAGTGGTAGTAGCCGTACTTCACGCAGTTCGCCTGCGATGGCGTTGCCATGCCGCCAACCGGGTGCATGACGCCGGGCTTGACGACGATCGTCGGCGCGCTGGGCGTAGCCGACTTGGTCACGGCGGATCCAGCCGGCACTGCGGTGATCACGCCAACGGCGAGCGCAGCGGCGCCCGCCGCCGCCAACCCGGTGAGTTTCCCCTTGCGCACGTGCCCCTCCAGGTCAGCTATGAATCGTCTCATTGACGATAG
>DATJLT010000182.1:0-4401 GCA_035509195.1 Streptosporangiaceae bacterium
GCATGTCGTAGATGTGCGGATGCCAGGCGTCCTCGTCGAGTTCTTCGAGCTCGGTGGTGTACTCGACCGTGTTGCCTTGCGGGTCGAGAAAGTAGGAGTAGGTGTTGTTGCCTGCCAGGTGCCTGCCGGGACCCCAGACCATCCGGGTGCCCGCCCGCAGCACCCGCCCGGAGCCGCGCATGTACTCGTCGATGCCGCGCATCTCGAACGACACGTGATGCAGCGAGACGTGGGGCCCTCGCGCGAACGCCATCGAGTGGTGCCTCGGGTTACAGCGCATGAAGTGCATGACCGTGCCGATTTCCGGTCCGGCGAGGGTGTCGCTCAGCTTGAAGCCGAGCACGCCGGCGTACCACCGGGCGGTCAGGTCAGGGTCGGTGCCGTTGAGCACCACGTGCGACAGCCGTACCGGGATCGCCTCCCGCTCTTCGATCTTGCGGTGAACGCGAGTCTCCACCCCGGCAGAGACTTCGATCGTGCGCCCGTCGAGGTCGAAGAAGCGAAGACCGTAACCCCCGCCCTCGGTGGCCAGGTCGCCGGGCTCGACGGCGAGCGTCACGCCCTTCGCGATCAGGTCCTCGGCCAGGCTGTCCACGTCGGCGTTGCTTGCCGCGCCGAGTGCGACCAGGTCGAGCCGTTTCTCACCACGGCGCAGCCTGATCACGTACCGCTCTGGTGAGCCCGCGGCCGCCAGGAACGCTACCCCGGCGTCGCCGGCGACCTCGGTCAGGCCCCACGTGTCCGTATAGAACGCGTACTGGCGGTCGTAGTCGGGAACCGCGAGGTCCACGTGACGCAAGTGGGTAATCAGGCTCACGATCCCGCCTTCCTGACGCAGCGGTTGCGCTGGGTGCCCAGCCCGGTGATCTCGCTCTCGATGAGGTCGCCCTCGTCGAGGAACAGGCCCCAGCGGGCGCCGTTGCCTGCCGGTGAGCCGGTCAGCACCAGGTCCCCCGGCCACAGTTCGGTGACCGACGTGATGTAGGCGAGGATCGCCGGCAAATCGAACAGCATGTCGGCGGTGGACTCGTCCTGCCTGACCACCCCGTTGTGCTTCAGCGTGATCCGCAGGTCAGACGGGTCGCTGACGAAGGCAGCCGGCACGAGGTAAGGCCCGGTGGGCAGGAACGTCGGCGAGTTCTTCGCGGCGAACCAGTCGGTGCCGATCGCCTTGAGATCACGCCGGTAAACCAGGGACCTGGTCGTGATGTCGTTGCAGATCGTGTATCCCGCCACGCAGTCAAGCGCGTTCTGGCGGGTGAGGCCGCGTGCCCTTTGGCCGATGATGGCGGCTAGCTCTAGCTCCCAGTCCGGGCAGGCACTGGTCGGCGGTATCACGATCTCGTCGTACGGGCCGGCCAGGGCACTGGGGAGGCCAGTGAAGACATACGGCGTGCCGGTTCGCGCCCGCTCGTCCATCATGGCCTCCGCCCAGGCGCGCACTTCCTCTTCAGGCACGTCCGAGTTGTGGCCGGTCGTGGAAATGCCGGCGCGGCGTTCGGCCATCACGATGTCAACGACGTGCTTGCGGTAATTGGCGCCGCACTGGAGTATCTGCGCGGGCGTCACAGGACAGCGGACGTCGAGGCCCGCTAGCGCGATCCAGCCGTCGCCTGGTGCCTGCGCGGCCAGCGCACTGAGCTGGGCGAACGCGGTGTTCCAGTCGGCAAGCAGGTCATTGACCTTGCCGAGTGAGGAAATGTCGAGCACCTGGTCCTCGCGTACGAGGCCGGTGAAGGCCGCGTGCGTGCCCGGCCGGCGGAACACGCCGAGGGCAAAAGGATCAGCAGGCATGGACTGGAACGTAAAAGCCACGGCGGCGAAGGGGAAATACCGATTAGCGATGCCAGGCATCGCGGCTGTGATGGCCGGCCGTTTCTCACAGCTCGCTGGCGGCTTCCCGCAACGTGTCGAGCAGCCAGCGCACCGCGGGGTCGTCGCTGCGGCTCGGGTGCCAGTACGCGGTTTCGACCAGTTCGACCAGGCCGAAGGGCGCCTCGACGACGGCCAGGTTCGCGTTGCGACTCGCGAGGCGCGCCAGCCGTTCAGGCACGATCGCGACCATGGTGGTACCTGCCACGACGAAAGGCACGGTCAGCCAGCCGAACACGGTGACCTGAACTCTCCGCTGGACGCCGAGGTCATCGAGAGCACGGTCGACAGGCGTGAACCTCCCTGGGCCGAAGGTGGGGACGGCGTGCGGCAGTTGCTCGAGGTCTTTGATCGTCAGCGTGCCGTCGTGCAGCCTCGGGTTGGACTGGTCGACCACGCAGACGAACCGGTCGCGGAACAGTTCGCGGTGCCTGCCAGGGAAGCCGTAGTCGGCGGGGCCGATGACGACGTCGTGGCGTGCGATGGCGTGGGAGGAAGACTGCACGTCGGCGGGGATCGGATGAAGCTGGAGCCTGACCTTGGGGGCGGCCTCACTCACCTGGCGGAGCAGAAGATCGGCGAGGATCGAGACCGTGTAGTCGGACGCGGCAACCGAGAACTCCCGGTCAGACCCGCCAGGGTCGAACCTGGGCGACCGCTGCATGGTCGCTTCCATCTGGCGCAGCGCGTCCTTGACCGTCGGCAGAATCTGCTCGCCGAAAACCGTGAGCCGGTAACCTCGGCCTTCGCGTTCCAGCAAGTCATCGGCGAAATGCCGGCGTAGCCTGGCCAGTGCCATGCTCATGGCGGGCTGGCTCATGCCGATCCTGGCGCCCGCCCGCGTCAGGTTCCTGTCCTCGAGGATCGCCCCGAGCGCGACCAGGAGGTTAAGGTCGATCTCGCTAATGTCGGTCAACGTATGTTCCTCGCCCTCCTCCACCGGACGCCAGCCTTACCACCGGCCCGACCGGAACCCCCGGCCCGCCCGGCCCGCCCAGGGTCGGCCTCAGTTTATGCCCGATTTCAGCGATTTACGAGCTATCGCCGCTTCCTCCGGGGAGCTCTCGGGTGACCTACAGCATCGTTGGTCAGTTGATGCTGTAGCTTGCCCCTCTCCGACGGACAACGATGGCTCCTTGATGCGGTTCCTGCGACATCGTTGACTCCTCGTTGTTGTTGGGTCCGCCCGGCTGACGACATCAGCGGGCCAGCGATGTTGCTCGTAGGTTGACGCCCGACCGCCCGGTGCGCACTGTTTGTAACGATCGGGCAACACACGGGTGACTGGTCAGGGGCTGGTCGGTGACGATAGAGCATGTCCCTAGGCGGAACTGACCTGAACCTGGTCGTCGCGCTTAAGGCGCTGCTCGAAGAAGGCAACGTCACCAAGGCCGGCGCCAAGATCGGCAAGAGCCAGCCGGCCATGAGCACGGCCCTGGCCCGCCTCCGCCGCCACTACAAGGATGAGCTCCTGGTCAGGGTCGGCCGCGACTACGAGCTCACCCCCTTTGCCAAGGCCCTGATCCCCTCGGTGCAGCAGACGGTCAGCTCAGTCGAGTACGCACTCGACATTGGCCAGAGGTTCGACCCGGCGACAAGCACCCACGCCTTCAAGATCGTCGCCACCGACTACGCGATCACGGTCCTCGCCGAGCCGCTGCTGCGCCTGGTGTCCGAGTTCGCGCCAGGCGTGCGGCTCGACTTCGACGCGATACCGATGGACATGCACGAGTCAGAACGCGGCCTCATGCACGTGGAGGCCCTGATCGCACCGCTCGGGTTCGGCTTCCGCGGGTCCTACGAGCCGCTGTTCCGCGACCGCTTCGTCTGCGTTGTCGACCCGGCCAATCCGCGCCTCAGGGACGGGCGGCTTGAGCTCGCCGACCTAGAGGAGCTGCCGCACGCGGTGCGGAGTTGCGGCGGGACGCATGTCGCGCCGGCCGACCGGGTGCTTGACGAGCTTGGCGTGCGGCGGCGGGTTCAGGTGACCACCGTGGGCTGGCTGCCGCTGCCGTTCCTGTTGCCTGGCACCGACCTGGTGGCGATCATGCCTGAGCGGCTGGCGCAGGGAGTCGCGGTGCCGCTCGGGCTGGTGGTGGCCGAGCCGCCATTCGGAAGGGTAGAGCTGATCGAGACGCTGTGGTGGCATCCTGACCGGGCCGCGGCGCCAGAGCACGCCTGGCTGCGTCGCACGCTGACCGAGGTCGCCGCCTGCCTGCCGCCGTCGGCACGCGCGGCCTGTGTCCCGATACCTGCCATTCGCAGACAAGATCACTGAGAGAGTCTTCTGCCGCCGGGGGCATGCTGAGATAGGCGCATGCCGACGGTCCCCCGCCGCGTCGTGACCGGCCATGACGAGCGCGGCGTCTCCGTATTCCTGCACGATGGCCCGCCGCCCGTCGTCCGCACCGCGCCGGACGGCGCGCTGTTTTACGAGCTCTGGGGCACAGACGCGGCACCCGCACCCGTCGCCGCGAGCGAGCCAGACCCCGCAGAAACCTCGCTGACCGTGCCGCCGGCCAAGAACGG
>DATJLT010000183.1:0-18382 GCA_035509195.1 Streptosporangiaceae bacterium
CAGGTATCTACGGCCCGAACGCCTCAGGGAAGTCAAACGTTCTCGAAGCCCTGGCCTGGCTCTCGACAGCCGTCGGAAACTCGCTGCGCGACTGGGCGGACGAGGTTCCCAGGGATCCGTTCAGATTCATCCCAGGACCGAGCGAGCCGTCGGTCTACGACATACAAATGATCGCCAGTGGCGTCCGATACGCATATCACGTCGAGGTCGACGATTCTGAAGTCCTTTACGAGTCGCTCTACAGCTATCCGGAACGCCGTCGGCGCATCCTGTTCGAGCGCGACGGGCCTGACGTCGACTTCCGGCGCGGACTCGGTTCGGCACTCGCAGGCGGCACCCGGATGCTGCTGACGCCAACAACACTCGCCTTGTCAGCGATCTTGCGGCTCAACCATCCGGATGTTGAGCCATTCGCTCGCGAGCTAGCCGGGTTGAGAACTCTCAACGTCGGGCTGACGAGAACTTGGCGCAGGGGCGTACGGCGCGTTCCTGTGTCGTCACGCCAGATGACAGAGCGGATTTTCATGGCAGGTAACCCGCTGTCGCAAGAACTGCCGGCCGATGATGATGACGATCACGCCATTGAACGGAATCTGGCCCTTGAGTTGCTGAGGTTCGCTGATCTCGGGATCGATGACGTGCGCGTTGTGAACGATGACAATGACCGAGAAGTATGGCTTTCGCACCGCGCAGGGAGCGAAGAACTGCTCTTCGCATTGTCTGACGAATCAGCCGGAACGCGTACGTGGTTCAACCTCATCGGACCGGTTCTGATGGCCTTCCGCTACGGTCACGTCCTGCTAGTAGACGAGATCGATGCCCGTCTTCACCCAAGGCTCTCCGCGCGCCTGATCGAGCTTTTTCAGGATCCGGTGACTAACCCTCGCAACGCGCAGATGATCTTCACGACTCACGACACGAGCCTGCTCAATCATCTCAACCGCGATGAAGTGTGGCTGACGGAGAAGGGGCTCGATGGTGCAACCACGCTGACAGCACTCGCTGAGTTCGGCGGCGACAAGGTGCGGCGGTCCCTCAACCTCGAAAGAGCGTACCTGCAAGGCAGGTTCGGTGCTGTCCCTGAACTAGACCAAGTCAGGCTCCGTGAGGTTCTCGGCATGCTTCCGGAGGCATATTGATGGCAAGGAAGGCCGAAAAACCCAAACCTCGCCCGCTGTCGCGTAAAGTCGCAATCCGTCAGCCCAGGAAGACCCTCGTCATACTCTGCGAAGGCCAACGCACCGAGCCCGTCTATCTGGGAGCCCTGAAGCTACAGCCAGAGGTTAAGGATGTAGCAGCCGTCGATCTTCGGATCGAGGCGCAGCACGGTGAGCCGGCCTATCTGGTGGAGTCGGCCATCGAGGCTCGAGTCAAGTCGGCCGACGAGGAAGGAGAAGTCGACGAATTCTGGTGCGTCTTTGATGTCGAGTGGCCGCAGAATCATCCCAGGCTTCTCGATGCCGTCAAGGAGGCAACCGAGAACGGAATAAGGCTCGCCATATCGAATCCTTGTTTCGAACTATGGCTGATATTGCATTTCAGAGACCACCATTCCTGGCTAGATAACGCTGATGCGAGGAGGTTGCGGCGTCATCTCGACGGGGCGACGGGCAAGGACCTCGAGCCAGCTAAGTACATGCGAAACATTCATCAGGCGGTTGCCCGGGCGGCGTCACTGCACAAACGTCACCTCAGGGATGGTTTAAAATTTCCGGAGAATAATCCATCATCTGGCATGCACCTGCTCATCGAAAGTACTGGCGCACGGTGGCGCGGCCGGGCCTGATGACCCAGCTATCTTGGCAAATTGTCACATATAGTGATTAATCTATCGCTCTGCGTGACGGTAGGCTCGGGATATGGCGACGACGCGATGCCCGGCGTTGATCGGCCGCCGTGGTGAGCTTGAGGTCCTGACCGGCATGCTTGGCCAGGAACCCGGCATGGCCGGCCGGAGTCCGGGCGTCGCGTTCCTGACCGGCGAGGCCGGGGCGGGAAAATCCAGGCTCGCGCTGGAACTGGCCCGCATAGCGTCTGAGCGCGGGTTTACCGTACTCACCGGCCGGGCCGCGCAATCGGCTAACCCGGTACCGCTCAGGCCGATCGTCGAGGCGCTGATCGGCATCGCCAGAACCATGCCGATGCCTGATGACCCTGCGCTGGCGCAGTACCGTCCTGCCCTCGCCGCGATCGTGCCAGGGTGGAGCGCGGACGCGGAACGCGAACCGGAAATCTCGCCGCTGATCCTCGGTGAGGCCATGATCAGGCTGCTGGCTGCCTTGCCTGGCCGGGGAGCGCTGCTCGTGCTCGAAGACCTTCAGTATGCCGACCCCGAGACGCTCACGATCGTCGAGTACCTGTCAGACAGCCTCAGGGAAGGTACAGCGGGCGGCACGGTCCGGTGCGTAGCCACCGTACAGGATGCCGAGCCCTCGGTAACGGCTGACCTGATCAGGTCGGTGCATGCCAGGCGAGCCGTGAACGTCGTCAACGTCGGGCGCCTCCGAGAGCAGGAGGTGCGGGCGATGGCCGCCGCGTGCCTGGAGCAGCCGACGGTACCCGAGCCGGTACTCGGCCGGCTGCTCGCCGACTGTGACGGCCTGCCGTTCGCCGTCGAGGAACTGCTCGCGGCGGCAGTGTCGTCAGGCGAACTGGTCAAAGGCGAGTCGGGCTGGTCGGCGAATGAGGCCGTGGTCACCGGAGTTCCCGTGTCGATCGCCGAATCGGTCAGGTACCGGCTAGCCGACCTGGGCCCGAAGGTCGCCGACGTGGTGGTCACCGCGGCCGTGCTCGGCCGGCAGTTCGACTGGACGCTTCTTCCTGGCCTGACCGGAATAGCCGCACCCGAGTTGCTCGCGGCGCTGCGCCGCGCTTGCGAGGTACAGCTCATCGAGCCGCACCCGGTCAGTTCCGCCATCTTCCGGTTCAGGCATTCGCTGACCAGGAACGCCATCGTGAGCAACCTGCTGCCTCCTGACCTGGCCAGGCGTTCGGCGGCAGCCGCCGGGGCGCTCATGACCGCCTATCCGGGCCTGCCAGTGCCCTGGTGCGAGCTGGCTGCCGAATTGCACGAGACCGCCGGCCAGCCAGCGCAGGCGGCGACGCTGCTGCTTATGGCCGGCCGGCGCGCGCTCGCGGCCGGCGCGATCACCAGCGCGGGAACGTCGCTGCGCCGCGCCAGCAACCTGGTCGCGAAGATCACGCCCGCCGAACCTCAGCTGCAAGTCGACATCGACGAGGCGCTGACCAGCGTTCATGTCCTGGCCGGTGACTGCGACCAGCTCGTTCACGTGTCACGGCGACTGTTCACCGAACTCGACGCCGTCGGCGCCCCGCCCGCGGTCAAGGCGCTGACCAGGCTCCGCGTGGCGCGCTCTCTTTCCGAGTGCGACCGGACGGCCAGCGCTGAGGAATACGTGGCTGCCGCTCGAAAGCTCGCGGGCGGGGCATCCGATCCCGCACTCGGCGGCTGGACCGACGCGGTCGCGGCGCACTGCTCAATCGACGCCGGGGACCTGGACCGCGCGCTCGAACTGGCCATGCAGGGGCTCGCGGCCGCCGAGGCGGCCGGGCTTGACAGTGACCGAGGAGGCACGGGTAGCGTGGCCGACGCGGCCTGCGAAGCGCTCGAAGTCATCGGAAGGCGGGAGCGCACCAGGGACACGGCAGCAGCCAACGCCGCCTTCGGGCGCGCGTACCGGATCGCCGCGGATCACGACCTTCCGGTGAGGCAGATCAGGGCGCTGCACGAACTCGGCACGATCGAGATGCTTGAACACGGAGGATCCGGGCGCCTGTGCGAGGCGCGGAGTCTTGCCGTGCAGTCTGGCGCGATCTCCGTGGCTACGGTACTCGACCTGCAGCTAGCCAACGCCTGGAGCCTGGGCAGTGACCTAGACCTGGCCCTTGAAGCAGCAACCAGAAGCGAGGAGTCGGCCAGGCGCCTGCACATGCACCGGGTCGAGGCCATGGCGATCGGCGCGGCAGGTTCCGTCCGTGCCACCAGTCCTGACCACTCGGAGGTAGAGAAGCTCGCGAAACGGGCAGAGAGCACCGCACCCGGCGACACCGCGGTCCTGACGACGACACAGGGCGAGGTCAGGGTCACAGCCGCGATCATCGAGAACGACCTTGGCAGGGCGCGGGCCGCGAGCGAGGCCGGCATCGGTCATGCTCGCGCGGAGCCGCTCTCCGCACCGTCACTAGCCTGGGGTTACTGGCCGCTGCTCCGGGCCGCTGCCGGCGAAGGCGGTCGCGAGGCTATCGCCGAGTCCAGAGCGGCAGGGGCCGAAGTTGCCTTCTGGAACCGCGGGTGCCTGGCCTACGCGGAAGCCGTTTTCGCCGGACGCGAAGGCAAGACCGAACTGGCCAGCAAGCTGGCCAGGCATGCCGAGGCTTACTTCAGCCGGTGCGCGCCCTTGTGGAACCACTTGATGCACCGCCTCGTCGCCGAGGATGCCTTCGCCGCGGGCTGGGGAGATCCGGCGCAATGGCTGCGGGACGCGATCGGAGACCTGGAAGCCGGAGGGTACGATCGCCTGGCGTCAGCCTGCCGCGGCATCATGCGCCTGGCCGGCGAACGGGTGCCCCGCTCCGGCCGCGGGAACGCGGAGGTACCCGGGCAGCTTCGCCATCTCGGAATCACCAGCCGCGAGATGGACGTCTTTCTCCTTGTCGGGCGTGGCCTGTCGAACAGCGAGATCGCCACGAGATTGTTCATCTCCCCTAAAACGGTAGAAACGCACATCGGGAGCCTGGTCAGCAAGACCGGCAGGGATGGCAGGCGCGAGCTGATCGCGCACGCCGCCCGGCTCCTGCCCGCTGAGACCTCCGCACGGTGCTGAAATAACTATTCGTGACTGTTGCGTTACGACTAGTGGAGTCACATCTGCCATGAGATCACTTTCACCGTGAGATCCATGCTGTGTCCGGTGCTGATCAGCCGCGATGCGGAGCTTAAGCAGCTCATCACCGCGCTTGACGAAGCCGAGGACGGCCGGGGGAGCATCGCGTTCCTGGCCGGCGACGCAGGCGTCGGCAAGTCCAGGCTGGCGGCGGAACTCTGCGGCACCGCTTCTGAGCGCGGCTTCCACGTGGTGGCCGGCCGCGCTGTAGAGTCGGCTGCCCGGCTGCCTTACCGGCCGATCACCGAGGCACTCATGAAGATCGCGCGGGCCGATGGCATACCGGACACACCAGAGCTAGCCGACTACCGGCCGGCCCTGGCTACGCTGGTGCCCGTCTGGGGACAGGCGGCATCAGGTGCCAGGGCCGAGATCTCGCCGCTGATTCTCGGCGAGGCCATGATCAGGCTCTTGTCTCTTGGCGACGGGCCAGGGACCGTGCTATTGCTCGAGGACATCCACTGGGCCGACCTTGAGACCCTCGCGATCGTCCAGTACCTAGCCGACAACCTGGCCGGGAAACAGGTCCTGTGCGTTGCCACCCTCCGCGACAGGGAGCCCTCGGCCGGCCTTAACGCGGTCAGGTCGATCCACGCCAGGCGCGCCGCGCCAGTTATCGAGATCCCGAGGCTCGGCGACGCGGAGGTCGGGCAACTCGCCGCTTGCTGCCTGGGCACGACCGACGTACCGGAAGCGGTGGCAAGCAGGCTGCTGGCCAACTGCGACGGCTTGCCGTTCGCCGTCGAGGAGATACTGGCCGCCGCCGTATCTTCTGGCGAGCTTGTCCGCCAGGGGAAAACCTGGCTGATCGAAGAGAGCATCAGGACCGCCGTCCCTGCTTCGATACTCGGGTCGGTCAGGAACCGGCTGGCCGCACTCGGACCGCAGGTCGCCAACGTCGTCGTAGCGGCGGCGGTACTCGGCAAGAAATTCGACTGGACGCTGCTGCCGAGGCTGGCAGGCGTCACCGAGTCTGAGGCGCTGGCAGCGCTAGATCAAGCGCACGCCGTGCAGCTCATCGAGCCGTGCTCGCGCACCGGGTTGTTCATGTTCAGGCACAGCCTGACCAGGGACGCGATCGTCTCTGATCTGCTGCCACCCGACCTTGCCAGCCGGTCGGCGGCCGCCGCTGAGGCCATCGAGGACGCCCATCCAGGCCTGCCAGGCATCTGGTGTGACCGTACGGCCGAACTGCACAAGGTCGCCGGCAACCCGCGCCGGGCAGCCAGCCTGCTGCTCGAGTCCGGCCGCCGTGCCCTGGGCCAAGGGGCGCTGAGCAGTTCCGCCGAGACCCTGGTCAACGCCCGCGAGGTGCTCGAAGCCATGCCCGGCGCGGAACCTTCGATTGGCATCGCGATCGACGAGGCGCTGGCCGAGGCTTACGAACTGGCCGGCGATCCCTGCAAGCTGGCGCCACTGGCAGCGGAGCTGATCAGGAAACTGAGCACGGCTGGCGCTGACCCGAGACGGGAAGCCCTGGCGCGGATCAGGACCGCCAGGGCCGAGGCCGACCACGATCCTGATGCCGCCGCGCGGCACATCTCGGCCGCCCGCGCTATCGCGGGCAACCTCGCCGACGAGGCGCTCGCCAGCCGGGTTGACGCCGCCGCTGCCCGGTGCGCGCTTGTGTCACGCGACCTCGACGGGGCCGAGAAACTGGCGAGCCGCTCTCTGACCACTGCCGAGCGGGCGATCAGCGCGGACGGCCAGACAGCGTGCCTGACCGGGTGGCCGGGCGACGTGGCGTTCGACGCACTCGAGGTCATCGGGCGCCGCGAGCGGGTCAGAGACGTCGAGGCGGCGCGGGCGGCGTTCGGGCGCGCGTACGAGATGGCGCAAGGCCCTGAGTTCTCGATCAGGCGGATCAGGGCGCTGCATGAGCTCGGCAGCATTGACATGCTGGTCGACGGCTCACCTGGCCGCCTGGTGGAGGCCAGGACGCTGGCCAACGAAGCCGGCGCCATCTCTGTGGCAACGGTCGCCGACCTCCAGCTCGCGAACATCTGGAGCATGGGCACCGACCTGGAAGAAGCGATGTCGGCAGCCCGCCAGAGCGAGCTTTCAGCGCACCGCATCAACGCAAGCAAGCTCGAGGCTCTAGCCATCAGCACCCAGGCCATGATCAGCGGCATCCTGGGCGACCGCGCGGCAACCGAGGAAGCGGCCGAGCGAGCGGAGGGAATCGTTCCCGGCGAACCCGAGGTTCTCTTCACCACATGGGGCCAGGCGCGGGTGTCGGCGTCGCTATTCGCCGACGACCTTGAGCGTGCGCTCGAGGAAAGCAGGATCGCACGCGCGCACGCCGGGCGGGCCGCTCTCACCGCGCCGCGCCGTGCGTGGGGTTTTTACGCGCTCCTCCAGGCCATCTCCGGCCAGGACGGCCAGGACGGCCGGGAGGCAGTGCGGGCGGCGCGGGATTCAGGTGCCGACCTCGGCTGGATCAGCGGTTGCCTGCGCTTCACCGAGGCCGTGATCGAAGGCCGCGCCGGGCACCCGGACCAGGCCACTGAACTCGCCAGGCAGAGCCAGCGGCTGCTCTCGCCATACGCGTCGTGGTGGACCCACCTGATCAGGCGGCTCGTCGCCCCGTCCGCGCTTGAGCACGGCTGGGGCGAGCCGGCCGAGTGGCTGCGTGTCGCCACCGCCGAATTCGAGGCCAGCGGGCAGCACAGGCTCGCCTCCGCGTGCCGTGGCATCCTGCGCAGGGCAGGTGAGCGCGTGCCGCGCTCGGGTCGGGGCGAGGCCCGCGTGCCACCGCAATTGCGGCGTCTCGGCGTTACCAGCAGGGAAATGGACGTATTCCTGCTGATCGGACGCGGGCTCTCCAACGCAGAAATTGCCGCGAAGCTCTTCATCTCGCCGAAAACGGTTGAAACACATGTCGCCAGCCTGATCAGCAAAACCGGCAAAACGGGCAGAAGAGAACTCGTCGCGCACGCGGCCCGCTCGGCTCGCTTAACTCAGGATTCAGCCCTCCTTAGCTCAGGGTTGTCCCGATGCGCCCAGCCGTGCGGGCAGCGAACATGGTGTGAAGGAGATGTGATAGCGCCTTAGCCCCCGCGTGCGGCGCAGCACACCTGGTCACTCGCAGCGACTGCCGCTGCGGTGCCGCTTGGGTGAGTCGCCTTCCGGGGGTACCGGCAAGGAGGGACACCATGGAATCGCTGGCGGCTACCCGCGCGGCAGCACCTGATCAGCGGCGGGCCAGGTTCGAGCGGGAGGCGATACCTTACATGCGCCGCCTGTACCCGGCAGCGCTGCGGCTGACCCGCAACCACTGCGACGCCGAGGACCTGATTCAGGAAACGTTCGCCAAGGCCTACCTCGCGTTCCACCAGTTCAGTCAGGGCACCAACCTGAAGGCATGGCTGCACCGCATCCTGATCACCACGTTTTACAGCTCGTGCCGCAAACGCGAGCGCGAGCCGGCCCAGATCCTGTCGGCCGACGCAGGCTCGAGCACGGACATCCACGACAGGCTCATCTTGTACTCGCGGTCGGCCGAGCTCGAAGCGCTGGACAACCTCACTGACTCCGGCGTGATGCGGGCACTGACGGATCTGCCCGAGGTCTACAAGACGGCGGTGTACCTTGCCGACGTCCAGGGCTACCGGTACTCCGAGATCGCGGACATCATGGGCACCCCTCTGGGCACCGTGATGTCGCGGATACACCGCGGCAGGCAGATGCTCAAGTGCAAGCTGGCTCATGCCGACACCGCCGGCAGGCACCGCACCACCCAGGAGACGCCCGTAGCGGCGTAAGGACCAAGGCGACGCCAAGCAAGCCCCCGCGCGTCGCACCCCCGCCCCGCGAGAGGCCCGGGACCTGACACCGGCCCCGGGCCTCCGGGCATCTCGGTTACTCGACGTTGCCGTACTTGGCGATCTCTTCTTTCTCGGCATCGGTCAGGTCGCGCGGCTGCTCGCCCTTGGCGACCTTGGCGCTCTGGACCTGCCGCCTGATCGTCTCCACTACCTCAGGATTGGCCAGCGTCATGACGTCGCCCACGTCGGTGAAGTTGGATACAGAAGCGATGACCCGCCGCATGATCTTGCCGGACCTTGTCTTGGGCATGTCCGCCACGATCCAGACGTTCTTCGGGCGCGCAATCTTCCCGATCTCGACCTCGATGGCCCGGCTGACCTTTGCCTCCATCCCGTCGGGGCTGACGCCTGGCTTCAGCGACACGTACATCTCGACGATGCGGCCCCTGATGTCATCCATCACGGGCACCGCCGCCGCCTCCGCGACCTCGTCAACGGTGAGCGCCGCCGACTCGAGTTCCTTGGTACCGAGCCGGTGCCCGGCGACATTGATGACATCATCGACCCGGCCAAGGATCCTGATGTAACCGTCGGCGGCCTCAAGCGCGCCATCGCCGCAGAAGTACGGCCAGTCGTGCCAGTCCTTGCTGTCGGGATCGCGGTTGTACTTGCGGTAATAGACATCGATGAACCGCTCGGGCTGGCCCCAGATCGTTTCCATGATGCCCGGCCAGGGGTTCCTGATGCATATGTTGCCCGCGGTGCCGCTGCCAGGGGGAACGACCTCGCCGTCCTCGTCGTAAATGACCGGGAAGATGCCGAGCGCGCCTGGTCCGCAGCTTCCCGGCTTCATCGGCTGGAGGCCGGGCAGCGTGCTGCCGAGGAATCCGCCGGTCTCGGTCTGCCACCAGGTGTCGGTGATGGCGGCCTGGCCCTTTCCGACCTCGGTGTAATACCAGCGCCACACCTCGGGCTCGATCGGCTCGCCCACCGTCGTCATGGTCTTGAAGTGGTAGTTGTACTTGCGCGGCTCCTCCGGACCGACCTTGCGCAGCATCCGGATCGAGGTCGGCGAGGTGTGGAAGATGTTGACCCCGAGCTGCTCGGCTAGCCGCCAGGGCCGGCCCGCATCGGGGTAATTGGGTACGCCCTCGTAAATCACCGTTGTCGTGCCGAGCGCGAGCGGCCCGTACACGATGTAAGAATGCCCGGTAATCCAGCCGATGTCGGCCATGCACCAGTACACGTCGTCGGGATGGATGTCCTGGTAGTACTTCGAGGTGCCCGCGACGTACGACAGGTAGCCGCCGGTGGAATGCTGCGCGCCCTTGGGCCTGCCGGTCGTGCCTGACGTGTACATCAGGAACAGCGGTGCCTCGGCCGGCAGGGAAACCGGCTCGACCTTGGCACCCTCATGCTCGGCGAGCAGCTCATCGACGAAGAAATCACGACCTGGCGCCATCGGCGTCTGGGAAGCGTACTTCCCCTCGTGCCGCCGCCAGACCAGCACCTTGTCGACTTCCTGTCCTTGCCGTGCGGCCTCATCGACAGCCTCGTCTGCCTTGACCTTGTGGTCGATGAGATCGCCTGCACGGTAGTAACCGTCCATGGTGATCAGGACCCTGCTGCCCGAGTCGGCGATCCTCGTGCCGCAGGCGTTGCCGGAGAATCCGCCGAACACCTGGGAGTGAATCACGCCGAGACGGGCGCAGGCGAGCATCGTGACCGGCAGGTCAGGCACCATCGGCATGTGCAGCGTGACGCGGTCGCCCGCCTGCAGCCCGCAGAAGTCCCGCAAGACGGCGGCGAACTCATTGACCCGCCGCAGGAGCTCGCTGTAGCTGACGTGCTCGTGCTCGTCTTCCTCGAGCTCTGGCACCCAGATGATCGCGGCCTTGTCAGGGTTGCTCTGCGCGTGCCTGTCCACGCAGTTGTACGACGCATTGAGCTTGCCGCCGACGAACCACTTCCAGAACGGCGGGGTCGAGGTGTCGAGGATCGTGCTCCAGCGCTCATCCCACGTGAGCAGGTCGGCGTACTCGGTGAAGCACTCGGGGAACTTGTCCTCGGCGAACCGGTCCAAGATGGCCGGGTCATTGGCGTTGGCCTGGGCGACGAAATCGGGCGGCGGCTGGTAATAGTCCTCTTCTCGCCAGTGCACGGCGATCTGCGCTTCTGACACCTCGGTCTCGGGGGCAGAAACCTCGTCGTCATTATCTGTCATAGCCTGACCTCCAGCAGAGAGGATTCCGCGCAACGGGCACAGCGCCTTTCGCGCGGGCAGTACGTCGCTGCCCGCCCAGTAGCCACTAAATCGTATCCCCAGGGCCGCGGACCCGACAGGGCAGCGCCATCCCGGCAGCAACCAGACGCCCTCAGGGCTTGACAGCAGGGCCAGGGACGGTATCTTCTAGCAAGTTACGCGCCATGTCGCCCATCGGCGGACGTGCCGGACGCGGGCGGTGACGTCAGGACCTGGAAGGGGCACAGTCACCAGTAGACAACGGAGGGTGAGCCGGCCGCCTGCCGGCAGCCCCCCGGTCCGAAGGATGGCTGTGCCCCTTCCTCGCTGTCCTGCACAACGCTGTCCTGTACACGCTGCCCTGTACAACGCTGTCCTGTACCTCTTACTCGCTGTGCTAGTTTCGGCAAGCGATCTTTCTGAGCATCTGCTGCGCTGTACCTGCGCTCCGCTTAGTGGTCTGATCGGCTAATCTGGCGGCGGTCGTGAAGTGGCCGGCAGCCAGGCAAGGCAGATCGGGGAACGGCCGGCGTCACGGCACCGTTGTACTTTAATCACAGAGAATCGTCGTATCGAGGCAGGACAGGTTGACATCATCTGAGCCGCAGACCGCCCCGCTTGGCCCGGTGGCCGTTATCATTCCGACGTACAACGAGCGCGATAATCTCGAACTGATCGTGACTCGGGTCAGGGCGTCAGTACCGACGGCTGACATCCTGATCGTCGATGACAACAGCCCGGACGGCACCGGGGAGATCGCGGATAAGCTCATCGCCTCCGATACGCGGATTCACGTCATGCACCGGCAGGGGAAGTCCGGTCTTGGCACCGCCTACATCGCCGGCTTTCACTGGGCGCTGGACAACGGGTACGGCGTCATGGTCGAGATGGATGCCGACGGCTCGCATGATCCCGCTGACCTGCCGGGGATGCTCACCGCGCTGGAGTCCGCCGATCTGGTCATCGGGTCACGGTACGTGCCGGGCGGCACGGTCGTGAACTGGCCGAAGTCCAGGGAAGTCCTGTCAAGGGGCGCGAACGTCTACGTGCGGCTGATGCTGGGAATCTCGGTGCATGACGCGACGGGGGGTTACCGCGCCTACCGCGCGGACACGCTGCGTGACCTGGGCCTGGACGAGGTTGACTCGCAGGGTTACTGCTTCCAGATCGACCTGACGCTCAGGGTGGTGAATTCCGGCCGGAAAGTGACGGAGGTGCCGATCACGTTCACCGAGCGAGCGCGCGGCGCGAGCAAGATGAGCCGGTCGATCATCGTCGAGGCACTATGGCGCGTAGCCAAGTGGGGTGTCGCTGGCTGGTTCGGCGGCAAGCGAGGCGCGCCGAGCGGCCGGACAGCGAAGGCCGCCTAGCTCAGGCGCTCTTGCGCTGCCTCGCTGGAGCGACATCGGCCACAGGCGCCTCGCCGCGCTGGCCCCTGATGACCGCGAGGCGCTCGGCGAGGACCTCTTCGAGGTCGGCGATCGTGCGGCGCTCCATCAGCATGTCCCAGTGACTGCGGGGCGGCTTCGCCTTGGCCGCAGACGGCTCGTCGCCTGTCGCCGTCACGGCGATCGCACCGCAGACCCGGCATTCCCACTTCGCTGGCACCTCTGCTTCAGCCGCGAAGGGTACGCTGAACCTGTGGCCCTTCGGGCAGTCGAAAGCGACCTCCTGGCGCGGAGCCAGATCGGTGTTCCGGTCGTTCTCGTAGCTAGTGGCGCCTAGACGGGTTCCACGTAGTGCGCGTTCGGCCATAGGGTCTTTGCCTCCGGGCGCTTGGCAGTCGTTCTATGTCAACGGCGAGTACGCTGACAAGATTCCCGCCTGACGCCGGAGATAACCCTGTGACGGCGCTGCTGGGGTCTTGCGGACCTCCGTGCGGGGGGTCTAGGCGGATTCGCCCGCTCTTGGGTGCCACTGACCTCGGCTGACGAGCACCTCGCGCAGCAACTGGGTCTGATCGGTCATGATGCCGTCGGCGCCAAGGTCGAGGAGCGAGTTCATGATCTTGGCCTCGTTCACCGTCCAGACATGCACGGCGAGCCCGGCGTCATGCGCCCGGCCGATCAGCGGTGCCGTGGCGAGGCTGACGGGGATCTGGGCGCATCGTACCCACCGGCTCGCGAACCGCGGCGCGAGAAGATGCCCTGGCAGCCCGGATCGCAGCGCTGCCGCGCCTACCGGGGAGGCAGCCATGCACACCGGCCTGTCGAGCAGCTTCCTCGTCGCCCGCAGGCGGCCAGCAGAGAACGACGTGAGGTTCACCCGGTCCCATGCCCCGGTCCTGCGCAGCAGCTCGGCGACCGGCTTCACCGCCGGCCAGTCCTTGACGTCGATGTTGAAGCGCATGTCCGGCCAGGCACCGATCAGTTCCTCGAGCAGCGGCACCGGGTCGGTTCCCGCGATCTTCGCGGTCGTGACCTCCTTGGCGCTCAGGTTCGCGATAGCTCCTGTCCGGTCAGTGACCCGGTCGAGCGTCTTGTCATGGAATGCCACGAGCACGCCGTCGGAGGTGGCCTGAGCGTCCGTCTCCAGGTAGGCGTAGCCAAGCTTGACCGCGTGCTCGAACGCCCGCCACGAGTTCTCGGGAAAATGCGCTGGCCCGCCCCTGTGCGCGAACGCCACAGGCACGGGGTGGTCGAGGAAGTCAGGCACGCTAGCCCTCCGTCAGGTTCGTCAGGTCTGCGGCGGCCCACTCGCGGCGCCTCGCTTCGGCAAGCGCTATCGCGGCGGCCGCCGCCACGTTCAGCGAGCCGACGCGGCCCGCCTGCGGGATGTAGGCGACCAGGTCGGCGGCCGCCAGCAGCGCAGGCGAGCAGCCACGATCCTCATGGCCGAAGGCCAGGCACACGTCACCGTGCACGTCCGCCTCATGCAGCGGCACCGCGCCTTCTGCTAGTTCGACGGCGACGAGGCGCAGCCCGGTCGCCCTGATCTCGGCTGCGGCTTCCGCCGGGCTGCCTGCCTGACGGAACGCGAGGAACCTGGCTGTGCCCAGCGAGGTCTTGCGTGCCGAAGGGTGCATCGGATCGGCGGCTTCACCGCACAGCCAGATCTGCTCGACGCCGAACGCGGCGGCGGTCCTGGTGATCGAGCCGAGGTTGAATGGCTGGCTGACCGATTCGAGCAGCAGGCAGAGGCTGGCCTGCGTATTGCGGCGCCATGACCGGTTAAGCCGCTTGACCTCGGTCGGGCCGAGCTGGCGCGGCATCAGGCCGCCTGCCGCACTTCAAGTACCCGGTACCCGGACCGCGCCGCGGCACGGCGCACCGCCCAGCCTGACTCGGCGAGCCACCGCTGCAGCGAGTCTGACCCGAGGTTGCGCTGGACCACCAGGTAGGCAGCACCTCCGGCCGCCAGGCGGCCCAGCCAGCTTGCGAGCAGTTCGTGAAGTGCGATTTTGCCGATCCTGATCGGCGGGTTGCTCAAGATCATCCCGAACGTGGCGGGGAGCGCGGGGTCGTCAGGGGTGGTGCAGGTGACGTTGCCGAGCCCGGCGCGGCGCGCGTTCGCGGCGGTGAGCGCCAGGGCTCGCTGGTTGACGTCGACCGCCCAGACCTGCGCACCGGGGGAGCGCGCCGCCATGACGAGGGCGATCGGGCCGTAGCCTGTACCGAGATCCAGCAGGTCGCCGGCCGCCGGGGGAGCCGGTGCGGTGTCGAGCAGTATCCTCGTGCCAGGATCGAGCCTGCCCGCGGAGAACACGCCCGCGTCGGTCTTCAGTTCCAGGTGCACGTCGGGCAGGATCACGTGCACGGAGCCTTCACGATGCGCGGCACTCGGCTCAGTGGCGAAGTACTGCTCGCTCACGGGCTGACGGCCGCCTCCTGGGCCGCGCTCACCGGGACAGGCGCAAGCACCGGCTCGATGTAGCGGTGAGTGATCCAGCGCTCCACCACGAACGTCAGTACCGGGATCGTGCCCGCGAGCAGGACGATGATCGTGGTGATGCTGGCCGTCCTGATCCTGACGAACCTCGTCATCGTGAAGGCCACCACGAGGTAAATGATGTAAAGCACGCCATGAATGGTGCCCACTACCTTCGCCACGGCATCGAAGTGCGCCCACACTTGCAGCGGGATCCCGACGAAACACAAGATGATCAGCATGGTGCCGGTCACGTAAGCCATGGTGCGGTAAGCGCGCACAACTACCAGGCGCAGCCGGTCGGCGTCCACTTTCTTCAGTACTCCTCAGCGCAGGCCGTGCCAGCGGCCGTGACCCTTAACTTCCTTATTCAGCCTGGCCAGGTAGGCGTTGTATTCGGCTAGCTCGGTCTTGGCGTGCTCGTCGTCCTGGTCTTCGTCACCGTCGCCCGCGAGAACCCTGGCGAGTCCGCTGATGCCCTCGTCGTTTTCGTAGCCCTCGATGCCATCGGCGACGGCACCGGCCGCGGCCAGGGCGACAGACGACGGGAGCGGAACTTCCCTTGCCTCCCCCGGCGCCGGCGGATGCAGTTCGTCCCTGACGGTCTTGACCCAGAAAACCGCGCCGAAGATCGCGAAGATCGGCCACTCGAACGTGTAAGCCCAGCTAAGGGCGTTGCCATCGAGCGCCCGATGGAACTGCCAGTCGCCCAGCCACCACATGCCGATGAAGGCGACCACCGCGAACAGATGCCAGCTAAGCCACCGGGGGGTGAACAATACCCGCCAGCGCGGCGTAGCTGAATTTCCTGACATGCCCTGAGCCTATCTCCGACGCCGTGTAGTCGCGGCGCCGGCTGAAGATCACGCCTCCGCCGCTCACCACAACGGAGCGCTGCTGCGAGTCACCACACACAGTAGCCGGGTACTCGGTAATAATGCAGGTTATGCCTATCGCAGACTTGCTGCCTTCCCGGTTCGGGCCGGCCGGGCGGCTGCCCGGTCATCTCGGTGACCTCAAGGGGCCGGCCAAGGGCGTGGTCATGCTGCCGATGCACTTGTCCTGGCCGGGAATGCGCGAGTGCGATGTCAGCGTGGACCGGGCCAGGCGGAGCATGTACGGGATGCTCCTGTCGCAGGGCAAGCGCAATGACATCGTGCGGTTCGTGAACGCGGGCCTGCTGGTCGCTGACTGGCCGGCGATAGCCGAGTCGCTCGACCCCAGGCTGCGGCGCAGGTGCGAGCGCCAGTTCGGGCTCGGCGCCGCGGACGAAGCCACCGGGGAGCCCGCCAGGACTGGCGAGGCCACGGCAGGAGTGCCGCCCGTGACGGACGACGGTGCGGGCGCGAGCCGCACGGTAGCCTGACGGCGTGCGCAAATACGTCATTCTGGGCGTCCAGGGCAGCGGCAAGGGCACCCAGGCAGCCATGCTCGCCGATGACCTTGACCTGGTGCACATCGCCGTGGGCGACGTTTTCCGCTGGAACGTCCAGCATCACACCAAGCTCGGGGCCCAGGTCAGGCGCACCATGGCGGCCGGCCTCCTGGTCAGCGACGACCTCGTGGAAGGCGTGGTCAGGCAGCGACTCGCCGACCATGACTGGAACTACGGCTTCATCATCGACGGTTTCCCACGCAATAAGCGGCAAGCCGAGTTCTTCCTGGAAAGCTACGACATCGACGGCGTGATCCACCTGGACCTCCCTGACACCGAGGTGCGCCGCCGGGTACTGGCGCGCCGGCTGTGCTCGGGCTGCGGCATGGACTACAACCTGATCGCGAACAGCCCGAAGGTCGCCGGCCGCTGCGACGTCTGCGGCTCCACGCTGGTAACCAGGGAAGACGACACGGAGGAAGCACTCGCCGTCCGGCTGCGCGAGTACCACGAGAAGACAAATCCGGTGCTCGACATCTTCCGCCGCAAGGAATACGTCGTCACGGTCGACGCCAGGCCGGACAAGGAGACCGTGCAGGAGGACATCAGGAAGGCACTGGCGTTGCCCCCTCGCGATTCCCCCTGAACCGCGCGCATTTCCCCAGGTATCTCGCGGCCAGGCTGAGCGCATGAGAATCAGGCTCCTTCCAGCCCTGGCCTTGCTGGCCGGGGCAAGCACGCTCACCGCGGTCACCGCGCTCACGCCAGCAGCCGCCAGCATTCACCGCGCGGCGGCCGTTCATGACGGCTACGTCTTCGCGACCTACGGCAGCAACGGGGACAAGGCATTCAACCGGCTCCTTGGCATCAACGACAATGACGAGATCGCCGGCTATTTCGGCGCCGGCACCCAGAGCAGCCCGGACAGCGGCTATACCATCGTCCCGCCTTACGGCCAGGCCAACTACACGAGCGAGAACATAGGGGGACCGGTCAGCACCCAGGTCACCGGCCTGAACAATGCGGGCCTGACCGTCGGGTTCATCGCCTTCGATGGCAGCAACAGCGCCTGGTACGACAACAACGGCGTCTTCTTCAAGGCCAGCTACCCGACCAGCGACCCGGCCAGCCCTCCTGTTGACCAGCTTCTCGGCGTCAACGGCCACGATGTCGCCGTCGGCTTCTACACCAGCGGCCAGGGCTACAACCGCGGTTACACCTTCGACATCGCCACCGGCAAGTACGCCAAGGTGCAGCAGCCAGGTCACGGCGGCGCCAGCCTGACCGCCACGGGGATCAACCTCGCCGGAGACATCAGCGGCTTCATCGCCAAGGACGGCACGAGGGAAGGTTTCATCAAGGCAGGCACCAGCTTCACCATCCTGAAGGTGCCAGGCTCCTCCTCCACGATGGCACTCGGGCTCAATAACAGCAGCGAGGTCGTGGGCAGCTACACCACGGGCACCGGGAGCAAGCCGCGACTGCACGGCTTCACCTGGACGAAGAAGCACGGCTACGTCACCGTCGACGACCCGGCAGGCGCGGGAACCACGACGGTGAACGGCGTCAACAGCGAAGGCGACCTCGTCGGCTTCTACACGACGGACAACGGCCATGACACCAGGGGCTTCCTCGCCATCCCGGCTGCGACGCAGACCAAGTCCGTCACGCTCAGGCCCATGCCAGTCGGCACCGTGACCTTGTCGCACAACGACGCCGCCGTCGCCGATGGCGACATCGATGTCATCTTCAGCTTCAGCAACGCCTACGGGTTCACGCCGAACTCCGTGCATAACCTCGCGCTCGACACGGGGAGCGGCAGCCCTGTGGTCTTCAACCAGCCGCTTACGGCGAACAGCGCCGGCCAGGCCGATGGCTCCATTCAGACGGATTACCCGATCGCCAACCTGAACCCTGGCGATCGCATCCTCGTGCTCAACGGCAACGACAACAGCCCGGCAGGCAACGAGCCCGTCGCCGAGACCGCGCCGCTCCAAAGCGGGCAGGTCACGTACAAGCTGACCCCGGTCGAGGTAACCTCTGGCGGCACCAGCTACGGCACTCCGGCAGGGAAGGCCACGCTGACGTACAACCCGGTCGCGCAGACCCTGACGATCACCGTGACCGCCAGCGGCCTCACGCCGGGGGCTCACGCGGCTCATGTGCATGTCGGGAGCTGCCAGAACCAGGGCGGCGTCCTGTACATGCTGAAGGACCTCGTCGCCAA
>DATJLT010000184.1:0-24535 GCA_035509195.1 Streptosporangiaceae bacterium
ACGGGCAGACCGTCGTCAGCGTCATGGCGGTCGGGGAATAGGGGCGAGCGTGGCTATGACACTCGAATACGACCTGGACGTCGGTGCCCTCTACATCAGCATCGGCTCAGCGAGCGTTGCGCGGACGGTCGAGTTCGGCGGCAACGCCAACGTCGATCTGGACGAGGCTGGGCGTGTTGTCGGGATCGAGGTCATCTCGGCCGCGCATCAGTGGCCGCTGGCCGAGATCCTTGACGCCTGTGAGCTGGACCCTGCCGACGCCGTTGCGCTCAGGGCGTACTTCTTCCCGCCGACCGGCCGGCCGGAGACCGTCCCGCCAGTGCGCGAACGTCTTCCGGTCATGTCGGCAGAACCAACCCCGCCCGTCCTCGTAGCCGCCTGATCTGCGGTCGGATCGAGAGCGGATCCGCAGCCAACGGCAGGGCCACCCGCGCTCGCTTTCGCCGTTCCGTGGGCGACGGCAGGAGTCTAATCACACTATTTCCATCTAAAGTGGACAAAGACCCGGCCGAAGTTCTTGGAGTCCTTCTCGACGCGGTGGTACAAGGCTTTGATGTCCTTGCGCTCGAGGAAACGGAGCACGTGCTTCTTGAGCTGACCTGAGCCCTTGCCAGGGATGATCTCGACCAGCGGCGCCTTGGTCCTGACCGCTTCGTCGATGATGTCCTGCAATGCCTTGTCTATGTCGCGGCCGCGGTTGTAGATGTCGTGCAGGTCAAGCTTCAGCTTCATGGGCCGCCTCTTCGATGGTCCGCGCTCGCTCCAGGTTACGCTGCGGCGATGATCTGCGTGCTCGGCGATGCTCACCTTGACCTGGTGGTGAGCGTGTCCGGGCAACTCGCCGCCGATACGGACACTCCGGCGAGCACCAGGCTGGCGGTCGGCGGCCAGGGAGCCAACGTGGCGGCCTGGGTCGTGTCACTCGGCGGGCGCAGCAGGCTGATCACTGCCCGCGGTACCGACCTGGCGGCCGCGCTGGTCGCTGGTGAGCTGACGGACCGGGGCGTGGAAGTCGTGGGGCCGGTGCTCGAGGGGCACACCGGCGTGATCGTCTCGCTGTCCGACGGCGGAAGGCACCGGTCGATGCTGACCGATCGCGGCGTCGGGCCAAGGCTCAGCGCTGACGCCTTCGACGAGGCCTGGCTCGATGACTGCTCCTGGCTGCACCTGCCCGCCTACAGCCTGACCGAGACGCCGGTCAGCGGCACCGCGCTGGCGGCAGCGGCGGCGGCAAGGCTACGGTCGGCCAGGATCAGCGTGGACTTGTCCTCCACCGCCGCGATCAGCGGTTACGGCGTCGGCCCGTTCCGCGAACTGCTCGCAGGCCTGCGACCCGACGTGGTGTTCGGAAACCAGGCGGAAACCGAGCTTGTCGGGAAGCTGGACGGGGTCACTGTCGTCAGCAAGCACGGTGCCGACGGCGTCGTGATAGACGAGAGGCACTATCCGGCGGCAAGAACCGAGCCGGCCGACGCGACCGGTGCGGGTGATGCTTTCGCGGCCGGCTATCTTGTCGGCGGTGTCAGCCTGGGCCTTTCCGCCGCGGCCAGGGCAGTTGCGACGATTGGGGCGATGCCGTGAGTCCTGCTTTGCGCGCTAGCCGGGAAGTCGCCGCCGCGCTCGAAGATCGCCGGCCAGTGGTGGCGCTTGAGACGACGCTCGTATCGCACGGGTTCTCAGGCGGCCGCGGCCTGGTCGTCGCCAGGCAGTCAGAGGAGCGGGTGCGAGCGGCCGGCGCGACGCCGGCCACGATCGGCGTTCTCGACGGCGAGATCAAGGTCGGCCTGTCGGAACCCGAGCTTGAGCGCATCTCTGAGGCGGGCCTGACCGCACGCAAGGTCGGGGCCAGGGATCTCGCCGCGTGCGTGGTGCAAGGCGCCCTGGGATCAACCACGGTCGGCGGTACTCTCGCGGTCTGCCGCCTGGCCGGAATCTCGTTCATGGCGACCGGCGGCATCGGCGGCGTGCACCGCGGGTTCGCCGAGACCCTGGATATCTCGGCCGACTTGCTGCAGATTGCCCGCACTCAGGCGCTGGTCGTCAGCTCGGGTGCCAAGTCGATACTTGACGTGCCCGCGACCAGTGAACTGCTCGAGACGCTTGCCGTGCCAGTGCTCGGCTGGCGTACCCCTACGCTGCCGCTGTTCTACACGGCAGCGGGAGGGCCGCCGGTCGCCGCTGTCGTCAGCACCAGCGAAGAAGCCGCGCGGGTGGCGCACGCGCACTGGGCGGTCAATCCTGGCGGCGGGCTGCTGCTCGGCCGGCCGCCGTCGGAAGGCCTTGACCTGGAGGACCTCATCGCGGACGCCGTACGTCAGGTCAGCGAACACGGCGTTACCGGCCAGGCCATAACGCCCGCCGTGCTCACGTTGATCGAGGAACTAAGCGACGGCCGCAGCGTTGAAGTCAACCGGCGTCTCATCGTCGACAACGCGGGCCTGGCGGCCGAGGTCGCGGTTGCTTACGCCGTGGCCGGGGCAGGCTCGTAGTACTTGATGCCGTCGACCAGGGAGACTCTGGCCTGGCCGCGGGCAACGAGCAGGTCAAGGTGGGCCTCGGTTTCGCCGACGGCGAGAGTCTGGTTCATCAGGTCAAGGTCAAGTAGCCGGCGGTCCCTTGAGGTCCAGCGGATCGCGAGCGCCACCTCGTAGGCCGTGACAGGACCGTCGTTCAGTTCGGCGGCCATGATCATGAGGCGCTTGTCGTGATGATCGATCAGCTCGTCGACCCTTGCGTGGACGCTCGGGGCGACGGGGCCGTGGGCAGGCAGCAACCTCAGGTCGGGGAGCTGGCGTACCAATCGGAGCGACTGGAGGAAGTCGCCAAGCGGCAGTTCCTGCAGGGCAGGCTCCAGGCTGATCGAGGGCGTGATGTGGGGAAGCACGTGGTCCCCTGCGAACAGCAGGCCGGTACCGAAGTCGGCGAAGACGACGTGGCCGTGAGTGTGCCCTGGTGTAGCGATGGCCTCGAGCGTGCGAGTGCCAAGCTCGTATTTCTGTCCTGAACTGATCCACTCATCAGGTACTTCGTAGTCGTCATCGCCCGGCGGCCGCTGCATTCCTGCCTCGGCCATCTTGGCGAGCAGCGGCTGCGCCCCGGCCATGACCAGCTTGGCGCCCCGCGCGGCAAGCAGCGAAGGATCGCGGCTGAGCAGCACGTCAAGCGACGGCTTCTCGTCGAGCCCGAGCGCCACCTTGGTGCCGAATACCCGGCGGAGCGCGATCGCCTGCGTGTAGTGATCGCGGTGCATGTGAGTGACGAGGAACTTGCGAATGTCGCCGAGGCCAGCGCCGATCTTGGCCAGCGAGCGCTCGAGCTGCTCCCTGGTTTCCTCGAGCACCCAGCCCGAGTCGATCATGACGAGCCCGCCGTCCGACTCGACCGCGTAGGTGTTCACCGCTCGCAGCCCGTCCATGGGCAGCGGCAGCGGTATCCGGTAAACGCCAGGCGCTACCTCGTGCGCACCCTCGTCGATCCACCCGTGCCGGTCGCTGTCGTATGGCGGCTGCATGGAACCATTCTGGCATACCAGTCAGAAGTCCCAGGTCACGGCGTCGGGCGCGATTACTCGAGTGCGGTAATAGCGCGCTCGACGTTCTCCCGCGGAATCCGCTCGAGCATCGCGACCCTGCCACGGTGCTCGGCGACCGCGGAGGCGAACCGCGCGGCCCAGCTATTTTCCCAGACGATGACCATAGCGGCCGACGCGGGCTCGAGGCCGTTGGCGATGTCAGTGAGGTCGGCTTCGCTCAGCAAATCGAACTGCGAGTCGATGATCTGATCGAAGTCGGCGGCCACGCCGTCGTCGGCCAGTTCCATGATCGACGTGCTGCCGTCAGCGTCCTTGCGCACGAACGCCAGATCAATGAACTGCACTGTCCCGCTGGCCTGCAGTTCGCTCAGAGCCGGAGCGACACTGGCATCGAGATCGTGGCCATCGAAGGCGATAACCGCTACGTCGACTGGACCTATCTTTTCCGACTGCAGCGTTCCGGACATTTGGGCGCACCTCCCTATCACCATGTGTGACAGCGAAGTCACACCGCGTTCTTTGGCGTCATGCCCCGTGACAGGCCAGCCAATGCCACGGGCGGGGAGGTTTGTCTTCAGGTGCCGGCCGGCGACCATGAAACAATGATCGTGGCTCGCCCGCCCCTGGGTCAGCCACGACACCTACAGATCGCGGAGTTAATTCTGTGCCCGACCCAGCGTTGCAAATCGTCATCGCGAGCACGCGGCCCGGCCGTGTTGGCCCTTCGGTCGCGCACTGGATCTACGAGCGGGCCGTGAGCCGCGGCGGCTTCAGCGTCGAGCTCGTTGACCTCGCCGAGGTGAATCTCCCGATCTTCGACGAGCCTAAGCATCCGAGATTCCATGACTACGCTCATGATCACACCAAGGCATGGAGCGCGACGGTCGAGAGAGCCGACGCCTTCATCTTCGTGGTTCCCGAGTACAACCACGGTTTTAACGCCGCGCTGAAGAACGCGCTCGACTACCTCAGCGCTGAATGGCAGTACAAGCCGGCCGGCCTGGTCAGCTACGGCGGAGTGGCGGCAGGCACCAGGGCGGTGCAGATGCTCAAGCCTGTCCTTTCCGCGCTCAAGATGGTTCCGCTGATGGAGGCCGTCAACGTTCCTTTCGTGCACGGCCTGATCGACGCCGAGGGCAATTTGCGGCCCAACGACGCCATGGAGGTCGCGGCGGCCGGCATGCTCGCTGAACTGGCACGGTGGACGACGGCGCTGCACGAGCTGCGCAAGCCGGCCGATGAGCCTTGATGTCATCGTGCGGGGCATTACGATCCCGCCAGACGAGCTGAGCTGGCGCTTCTCCCGGTCACCTGGGCCTGGCGGTCAGTCGGTCAATACCGCGGACACCAGGGTCGAGCTCGGCTACGACCTCGCGGCCTCGAACGCCTTGCCTGAGCGCCTGAAGGAACGGGCACTCAGGGCCCTGAGCGGCGGCCGGGTCACTGTCACCGCGTCGGAATTCCGGTCGCAGCTCAGGAACAGGGAAGCGGCCGCCGCCAGGCTGTCGGCGTTGCTGACCGAGGCCACCGCCCCGCCACCCAAGGCGAGGCGCCCGACGAAGCCGACGAAAGCCTCAGTCGAACGCAGGCTGGCAAGCAAGCAACGCCGGGCGACAACCAAGCGCCTGCGAAGATCGACCGAAAACGAGTAGTTCACGATCGGGCAATGCTGTGCGACGCTCGATCAGGGGGGAGATTGGCGGGCGGCATGACAGGCGGCAAAGTCTTGGCTACGGGGGCTGCGCTTACGCTCTCCCTGGCCGGCGTGACAGTTCCCGTGACGGCACTCGCGGCGGCGGCTCGGCCCAGCCCGAGCGACCGCGTCATCGTGGTCATGAGAAACCAGCCGCCGGCCGCCAGGCCAGGAACTGCCGCCTCGGCGGCGAGGGCAGCCGCGATCGCCAGCCAGCAAAAACCTCTGCTGCGCGAGCTCAGGGCGGGCGGCGCGACGCACCTTACCGCGTACCGGCTGGTTGACGCTTTCGCTGCGACGGTGACTGACGCACAGGCCGCCAGCTTGAAAGCCGATCAGGCCGTCGCCCTGGTTGTACCTGACGTTGAGCTACGCGAGGCGCAAGTTCCCGCGCCGCCGCCTGAACCACGGAGCAGGCCGGCGAGCACAACGTCTCACGGTCCGACCGCCCACGTCATCCCTGACGCCTGCCCGGCCAGCGGCAAGGTCATGCTCGAACCCGAGGCGCTGCAAACCACCAGCACGGACTCTGAAGGCAAAGGCGCGCAAACCGCGAGGTCTCTGGGCATCACCGGGGCTGGGGTCAGGGTGGCGTTCATCGCCGACGGCCTTGACCCTGGCAACGTGAACTTCATCAGGCCAGATGGCCGTTCGGTGTTCAACCGCGCCTTCGGCGGCGACTACCAGGACTTCTCAGGTGACGGTCCCAGGCAGCTCACGGTCGGCGCCGAGGCCTTCCTCGATGCCAACTCGATCGCCGGACAGGGCAGGCACGTCTACAGCCTGAAGAACTTCTCCGCCCAGCCTGAGCCGACCGCCTGCGACATCAGGATCGAAGGCGTAGCGCCAGGAGCGGCGCTCATCGGGCTCGACGTGTTCGGCACGTTCGAGATGACGCTCGAGTCCAATTTCCTCCAGGCGATCAGCTATGCCGTCGAGACCGACCGCGCCAACGTGCTCAACGAGTCGTTCGGCGCCTACCCGATTCCCGACCAGCCCTCCCTGGACGTCCTCGACCAGTTCAACGACGCCGCGGTAGCGGCGGGCACCACGGTCACGGTCTCGGCAGGCGACTCTGGCAGCACCAACACGATCGCCTCCCCCGCTAGCGACCCGCACGTGATCTCGGTCGGCGCCTCGACCACGTTCGGCTTCTACGCCCAGACCAACTACGCTGCCGCGCGGTACTTCGCGACCAGGGGCTGGCTCGATGACAACATCAGCGCGCTGAGTTCTGGCGGGTTCACCGCACGAGGGGGAACCGTCAGCCTCGTGGCCCCTGGCGATCTCGGCTTCGCCTCGTGCAGCAGGGACGACGTCACCTACACCGGCTGCGTGAACCTCAAAGGGGCTGCGTCGCCGGTCGAGCTCAGCGGCGGCACGAGCGAGGCAGCACCTCTCACCGCGGGCGCCGCCGCTCTCGTCATCCAGGCTTACCGGCAGACGCACGCGGGGGCGTCTCCGTCTCCGGCGCTGATCAAGCAGATCCTGACCAGCACCGCGACCGACCTCGGGCTCCCGGCCAACGAGCAGGGGTCTGGCCTGCTCAACACCTACAAGGCCGTCCTGGCGGCCGAGTCGGTCAAGACGGCGGCCGGTGCTCCTGCGCCCGTCGGGGACTCGCTCCTGTTCTCGCGAAGCGAGCTCAGCGCGACAGCGAAGCCCGGCGCGACGGAAAATTGGCGGCTGAAGGTGTTGAATACCGGCAGCACAACCCAGTTCGTTAGCGCGGCCGGGCGTGCCTTCGGTCCTGACGAGGACGTGCAGACCGGCACAGTGGACCTCAAGGACGGCAAGAGCCCTGAGTTCACCGACGCGTACGGGTACCCGAACAACTACGAGACATTCCACTTCACCGTCAAGCCAGGTGCGGCCAGGCTGGACGCGTCGATCGCGTACCGCAGCCCAGGCGAGCTCGATCCTTACGGGACGGTCTGGCTGACGCTGATCGATCCCGATGGGCGGTTCGCGGCCGACTCGCTGCCGCAGGGCCCGAGCGACTACGGCAACGTCGACGTGCGGGCGCCTGCTCCCGGCACGTGGACCGGCGTGGTCTTCGGGATCACGGCCGCCGGGTACGGCACCAACGGGACCATTCCCTGGCGAGTCGCAACGCAGCGGTTTACCAGTTTCGGGTCGGTCACTCCTAAGACCTTCTTCCTCCCGCCAGGAAGCACCCGAGTGCTGCACGTTACCGAGAGGGCGCCTGCGCAGGCGGGAGACGTGGCCGGGGCCGTGGTCGTGCGGTCGGCCTCAGGTGGCACGGACGCCTACGTCGGGCCAGAGAGTCAGTCGGTCCCCGTCACGTTGCGCTCGCTGGTGAACCTGGCGCACGGTGGAACGTTCGGCGGCGTGCTGACCGGCGGAAACGGAAGGCCGCCAGGGGTCGGTCAAGCCGACTACTTCCAGTTCCGCGTCGGGCCAGGCCACCGCAGCCTCGCGGCCAACGTCTCCCTGACACGCGACCGCGCGGACGAGGTCGGTTCCTACCTGATTGCCCCGGACGGACAGGCGCTCGGCTTCGGTCAGAACACGGCGGCCAGCAGGAACGGGCTCTCGCTCACCGCGTACGTGCTCGACCCCGCGCCAGGGACCTGGACGCTTGAGATCGACTTCAGCGGCACGGTCACAGGTGACGTCATCTCGCAGCGGTTCCACGGCAACATCACGCTCGACCGGACCAGGGCGGTCGTTCCCGGCCTGCCTGACGGCCCGTCACGGCTGCTCGCGCCCAAGGTTCCCGTGCGATTCAAGCTGAAGATCACGAACACGGGCGCGGCGCCTGAGGACTATTTTGCCGACCCGAGGCTGGCCGAGTCCAAGCCGATCGGCATCGTGCCGCTGACCGGGACTACGTTCCTGCTGCCGCTCGAGGTCCAGCCAGAGTGGTACGTGCCGACCCAGATCTCGAGCATCTCGCTTCTGGCAAAGGGAACCGTTCCCGTCGAGTTCGACTGGGGTCCAGGGCAAGGTGACCCCGACCTGTTCGGAGCGCCACAGCCCGGTGACCGGGCTGCCAGCACGTTCGCTCCCGGCGGGGAGGTACAGCCGGGGTACTGGGTAGCCGGGCCTGACCAGTTCGGCCCTTACCCGCATGGCGCTCCCGACGCTTCTGTTGACCTCACGCTGAAAGCGACAGGCAAGCCGTTCGACCCGGCCGTTACCGTGAGCACCGGTGACCTCTGGCTGTCTAGCGTGACGGCGTATTCGCCGTTCGAGCCTGTCACGATCCAGCCGGGTCGGACAGGAACGATCGGCATCACTTTCAGGCCGCGCGGCCGGCCGGGAACGGTGGTGCGCGGTTACCTGTACGTGGACGACTACGTGCCTGCCGTGCCGCCGTACGGGCAGGCCGCCGGCGATGAGCTGGTCGCGATTCCTTACGAATACAAGATCAAGTAGGTCTTCAGAGCAGCGGACAGGCGACCTGCCCGGGCGAAGATCCGGTCGCTGACAAGTCTCCGCTCAGTACGGTCGCGGTCACCGAGTCACCGCAGCCTGACAACGTAACAACGAGCACGTTAAAGTCCAGGTTCGCCGAGGCGCCTGCGGCGACGGGCGCGTGGGTACAGGTCATCGGGTTCCCCGTGCCGCACGACCAGCTCCCTGAGCCGGTAAGCCCGAGCAGCGCAATCCCGGGCGGCAGGGTTACGGTTGCGGTGAGCTGGCCTGTTCCGCCGTTGCCCGGATCGGACACGTCGACCTTGACCAATGCGGTGACACCCAGGTCAAGCACGCCGGCGACGTTGACGCCGACGCTGAGCCTGGCCGTGACCTTTACGGTGGCGCGGGGCGTGGGGGAGGCCGAGGTGGTGGGAGCCGAGGTGGTGGGAGTCGGACTGGCGGGGGTCGGGGTAGGGGTGCCGGTCGGGGCCGGACTTCCCTGGCTGGTCCTGCTCGTCGGTTCCGGACGTGGTGAGGTGGACTGCCGCGCCGCGGGCGTCTTGCCCTGGGTCGGGAACTCCGACGGCGAGGGCTGTCGCGCGGAAGCCGGTGAGCGGCCCGCGCTGGTGTTCCCCCGAGTCGAATGGGTGCGGATGATTGCTCGTGCAGGTGCGGCACCGAGGTGCTGGTGCGGTGAATGCACCAGCGTGAACGCGGGGATCGCCACGGAGACCGCAGCCGCGGCGGCCGTGATCGGCAGCACCGGGCGGTGACCGAGGAAGCTGAGGAAGCGGGCGATCGCTGCGCGGGCAGTCGCGATCGCGCCGTTCGCCATCGTTCCGCTTGCGACCGCGCCGGCCGCAGCGACGGGGGCGAGCATGCCGCGCAGCCCGGAATTGATTGCGGTCAGATCCGTGTATGCCTCGGTGCATTCACGGCAATGCTTGAGGTGCGCTTCGACTTCACGTGCCTGGCGCCTGGACAGTTTGCCGCGGACATGGATCGCCAATTTCTCCGCGAATGGCCGGCAGGCGGCGGTGGCGCGGTCGGCTAGGTGCAACTGAAGGTAGGCCTGCCGCAGGCCCTCGCGTGCGCGGTACCGCAGCGCGGCCACGCCGTTCGCTGACAGGCCAAGGATCGTGGCTACCTCGGCGGGGCTTGACTGCTCGATCTCGGTGTGCCACAGGACGGCCGACCAGCGCTCAGGCAGTGACTTGAACGCACGGGCGACGAGCGACCTGTCGAGTTCTTCGATCACGGGGTCAGCGAACGGCTCGCCCGGGTCAGGCAACTCGGAGTCTTCGGTAGGTATCTGCCTGCGCTGCACTTTGACCTGGTCGAATGCCACGCGCCGCAACGCTGTCAGCAAGTAGGGACGGAAGGCATCGTCCGGGCCGTTGCCGTTCCTCATCGCGCTGAGCACGCGCGCGAAGGTCTCGGCGACGACGTCGTCCGAGTCGGCCTGGTTGCCGGTAATCGTGCGGGCCAGCCGCCTGGCCGCCTCGGCATGCCGTTCATAAAGGGCGCCGTAGGCGGTCGCGTCGCCAGCGCGGGCACGCTTGATCAACTCCGCGTCACTTTCCGGCCCTGCGGCCGCGCGCGGATCCGTTTCCGCCATTTCTTCCGGTGAGCGAGGCATATTTGGCGGATCACTACCGAATGGCTTTGTCATCGCATACCATCCCGACCGCGAAACCAACTCTAATACAATCAAGAGGAATCTTGCCCGGTTCCGCGTCATAGCGGGACGCCTTCTTTGTTATTCCAGCGAGAAGGTCGGACAGGTGGAAGGCAGCCAAGATGAATATCCGCGTCAATGTCCTATTCGCCCGGCGAGCTATGCTCGGGGTCCTGTGGTCGCCCCCCAACGCCAGGCGCCACCGTCTAGCGCCGAGACTCCTGCTGCCAGGCGGCCGCCGCCTCGGCAGCGCCCGCAAGCGCGGTCGGCACAGCGTACCCTTCGTCGCTTCAATCTTCGTCATTCCCGGCCTCGCACCCATTCGCCCGTGATGCCCTACCCGAGCCCAACCAGCCCAAACAGAAGCCAGAAGCCGACATAAGCCCGCTAACAGCACATACTGTCCGAGTTCGGGGGGTCAGAGGGACGTGCGGGCTCGCGCGTGACAGCCCTCGCCCGTATCGGGGTGCTCGGGATGCGACCGCCCGGCGTGCCTGATCCGGCATGACGCGTTCCGCCGGGGGATTTCACAGCATCGCTGGCTAGTTGTTGTCGTTCGCGGGCCAGGGCCAGGGACATCGGTGGCTAGCTGATGCTGTTCCCGCAGCGTCGCGGAGCCATCGATGCTGTTCGCGCGGGGCCGGCTGTGGCATCGGTGGCTACTTGATGCTGCTGCGGGGATGGGCGGGGGCGCCGGGGGGCGCCGCTTAGGCGTGCTGGCCTGGGCGGCGGCCTTCGCCGGGTGGACCTGCGAAGGCCTGGGCGATGTCAAGCCACTCGTCGGCGACTGGTCCTTCGGCCCTGACCGCGGTGTCGGAGCGGTGACGGCGGCGGGTGGTCAGGAGGCAGAAGTCAAGCACCTGGCCGGTCACGCGGTTCGCCGCACCGGCCGGTCCCCAGGTGAGCGGCGTGCCATCGGGGAGCGTCAGTTCGACGCGGACTGGCTCTTCCGGTACTGGAAGGCCGCGAACCAGGTAGCTATAGGGCAGCGCGCGGACCGCGAGGTGTGCCACCTGGCGGAGGCGGCTGGTCGGCACGCGGACGAGGCCGAGCCCGTCGGCGATGTCCTGACCGTGTGCCCAGGTTTCCATGATACGGGCGGTCACCGACGAGGCCGCGCTCATGGGCGGCCCGAACCAGGGAATCCTGGTCGCTGGGTCGAGCCGGGCGAAGACTTCGAGCAGGTGACCGCGCGACCGCTCAAACCAGGCGAGCAACTCGGCACCAGGCTGGCCTCGGTGGGCCTCGGCTACGCCCTCGGTGCTGAGCTCTCCCTCCATGAACGGGGTGCCTAGCCCGGCGGTGAACCGCTCGGGGTCGGTCGCCGAGAGGACCGCGGCATCGTCGAAAAACGCAAGATGACTGACCTGGTCGGCGACCGTCCAGCCAGGTGCGGGAGTCGGAGTCCGCCAGGCACCGGCATCAAGTCCGGATAGCAGGCTGGTCAGGTCGGCTGTTTCCGCCGTCAGGTCACCGAGAAGCTCACTCAGCTTGGCAGGCATTCGCGCTCCGTTCGCCCGAAGGGTCCGACCTTATTATTGGCGCATGACCCGGCCCGTGCCTGGCCGGTCGGACGGGTGGACGGGATCGCCTTCCTGAGGCAGTCTGGATCTCATGGAACTTAGGCCGGTGCGGGTTGTATTAGTCGCGGCAGTTGCGGTCGCGCTCGCGTTAGCCGCGACGGCGCAGGCACCGCCGGCCTTCGCGCAGGGCAGCGCGCCAGGAGCGCCTGGTGCCAACGCGACCTGGAACGAATCGAACTTGCAGGCCTTTGCCGACTCGCTCGGATCATCTTCCAAGGTCTGGTACAGCCTCGGGGACGGCGAACTCGAGAACGTCTTTTACCCGGAGACAGACACCCCCTCCACCTTCGGCCTCCAGTACATCGTGACCGACGGTTCGACCTTCACCGATACAGAGACGGCCAATACCACGCACGCGATCTCGCTCGTTGATCCGACGTCGCTGGTCTGGCAGCAGGTCAACACCGCGACCAACGGCGATTTCACGATCACCAAGACCTACATCGCCGACCCCTCCCGTTCGGTCGTGCTCATCTCCACCACGTTCGACAACCTCAGCAGCCATGCCCTCAGTCTTTACGCTGACTATCTGCCGCAGCTCAACAACGACGGGATGGGCAACACCGGCGGTACCGACGCCAGCAGCGGTGACCTGGTCGCCACAAACGGGTCTGTGTCAAGCGCGCTCGCGGCCTCGGCCGGCTTCACCCAGACGACCACAGGCTATGTCGGCAGCTCAAGCGACGGCAGCGCTCAGCTAGCGAGCAGCCACGCGCTGACCGCTACTTATACCTCAGCAAGCACCGCCGGGCACATCGTCCAGGTCGCGCAGATCCCGGTCGCGGCGAGCGGCAGTACCACGTTCACGCTGGCGCTCGCCTTCGACTCCAGCCAGTCGGCCGCGATCTCCGACGCATCCGCGTCGCTGACGACCGGGTTCAGCTCGCTGGAGAGCTCGTTCGAGTCCGGGTGGCATTCCTGGGTCAGCGGCCTGAACGCGCCGCCCGCGTCCGTCACGGGGAGCAGCCAGCTCAAAGAGCAGTACTACGTCTCCCTGATGGAGGTCAAGGCCGACGAGGACAAGACCTACACAGGTGCCTTCATCGCCGCGCCCACCGACCCGTGGGGTACCAGCGTCAGCGCGAACAGCGCCGGCGATCACGGGTACCACGTCGTCTGGACCAGGGACGAATACGAGATGGCCTCCGCGCTGCTCGCGGCCGGAGACTCTTCCGACGCCAACGCTGCGCTGCAGTACATCTTCCAGTACGAAGAAGAGTCCAACGGTGCCGTCAAGCAGAACTCGTTCCTGAACGGCACGGCCGTATTCGGTTCTTTGCAGATGGACGAGGTCGCCGATCCGATCATCCTGGCCTACCAGCTCGGCGCCACCGGCTCCTCAGACTGGTCCTATGTACAGAAGCTGGCGAACTACCTGGTCAGCAACGGCCCTTATACGCCTGAGGAACGCTGGGAGGAAATCGGCGGCTACTCGCCGGCCACGATGGCAGCCGAAATCGCGGGCCTGGTCTGCGCCTCGGTGATCGCGACAGACAACGGCGACTCGGCCGACGCCTCCACATACCTGTCCACGGCCGACGCCTTCGAGCAGGACCTGGACGCCGACACCTACACAACTTCGGGTCCGTACGGCAACGGCGACTACTACCTGCGGATCACCCCTGACGCGAAACCCAACAATGGCACGAGCATCAGCATCGCCAACGGCGGCGGTAGTCACGACGACCGCACCGTGGTCGACCCGAGCTACCTTGAGCTGGTCAGGCTCGGGGTGACTGCCCCGACCACGACGGAGATCGCCGACACGATCCCGGTCGTCGACTCAGAACTCGAGGTGTCCACGCCTGAGGGCCCGATCTGGCACAGGTACAACTTCGACGGTTACGGCGAGACCTCGTCGGGCGGGGACTACACGGGAACGGGGGTCGGCAACCCGTGGCCGGTGCTGACGGGCGAGCGCGGCGAGTACGACGTTGCCGACGGCAACCTCACCGCCGCCCAGTCGATGCTCCAGACCATGGCGGGCGCGGCCAACTCCGGCTACCAGATCTCCGAGCAGGTCTGGGGCGGCAGCACCGGCACAGGCGGCTTCACTTTCGGCCAGCCGGACAACTCATCGACCCCGCTGATGTGGGCCATGGCGCAATACGTGCGGCTGGCGATCGACATCTCGGCCGGGCACGACGTGGACACTCCCGCGGTGGTCGCTGACCGGTACGCTGCCGCGACCGCAGGCCAGGGCTCAGTGACCGAGAAGGTTAACGTGATCGTCCCTGTTAACACCGACGCATCGGGTGAGAGCGTTTACCTTGACGGCAACTTCAGCGCGCTCGGCGAGGGCGCACCCGACTGGTCGCCAAGCGGCATCCCGATGACCAGGGTCAGCGCCACCGAATGGACCACGACGATCCACGCGGCGGCGAATACCACGCTGAGCTACAAGTACACGCTCGGCGGTAGCTGGGCCAATGTCGAAGAAACCGCTAGCTGCGGCTACGTCAGTAACCGGTCGATGTCGGTCAACGGCGGCACCGTCAATGACCAGGTCGCGAACTGGTCAGGTCCCAATGGATGCGGGCCGGCGCAGGCGGTGATCAGCGTGACCGTTCCCTCGGACACTCCGAGCGGCGACACCGTGTACCTGAGCGGCAACTACAGCGCCCTCGGCACCGGGATGAAGTCGTCGCAGGACTGGGGTGCCGCGGAAATCCCGATGATCAAGACCGGCACAGACACGTGGACGCTGACGATTTCCGGCGCGGCCTCATCGTCGTTCCAGTACAAGTTCGACCTAGGCAACTGGACCAACGTCGAGGAGACAAGCGGCTGCGGCTACGTGAGCAACCGCAACTTCGGCTTCGGCTCGTCAGGCTCTTCTTACCCGGCCAGCGACACCGTGGCCGCGTGGGGCGGCATCGGCGGCTGCTGACAACGCCCGGCCGGGCCGGGCTGGGCTGGGCCGGGCCGGGCCGCACGGCACCTCAGCCGACGAGGATCACTTCGAGGGTTCTTGGCCCGTGGACGCCTTCCACCCGGTCGAGTTCGATGTCGCTCGTGGCAGATGGTCCGCTGATCCAGGTCAGCGGCCGGCCGGGGGTCAGGAGCGCCACGGCTTGCGGCACTAGCTCGACTACCTGGTGCGAGAAGACCACGCACAGGTGGTAGTCGGGGATGAGCGTCAGCGCCCGTCGGCCCTGGCCGGGGGAGCAGTCGAGCACGATCGTGCCGGTTTCTGCGATCGCCACCGTGGCGGTGGTGATCACGCCGTCGAACGTGTCGAGGTGGTCAGCGGTGAAGGAGTCGTCGACCATCCAGGTGCCTCCGTCGCCGATCTCGGCTGGGTCGGGGAGCGGCAGGTCGAGTTCGGGTGGCAGCACGATCCGGCGGGCGTCACGGTCGGTGATCGCGGCGGCGATCGTCGCCTGGAGGCTGGCGAGCGGGCAGCGCCTGACCGAGCATTTGTAGTCGATCAGACGGTCGGCGAGGCGGTCGAGCAGTTCGCGCTGAGGCAGGTCGCCGCTAGTTCGGTATTCACGCGGCACGGGAACGGGTTCAGGAGTCCCGAGCGCCCGCCTGATCCTGGCGAGCACCTCGTCACGGGCGGCGTTCACGCCGCCACCACTGCCTGAACGTCTCTCCCGGCGGCGCGGGGGCATCGCGCGCCGCGGTCCAGCGGCTGAGCGGCGGCGGCAGCCTGCGGATCGCGCCGCCCCTGGCCAGCAGCCGGCCGAGCGAACCCGCGCGCTGTGCGGCCGCGAACCTGGCCGGACTCGCCATCGCCCACGCGGCGGCCGCCATCGTGACCGCCTCTGCCGACCGGCCGCGGACGGCTTCCACGTGCCTGGCCCGCTGCTCCACGAGGATCGAAGGGATGTCGATCTTGACCGGGCACACGTCGTAGCAGGCGCCGCACAGCGACGACGCGTATGGCAGCGACGCGTTGTCCTCGATGCCGGTCAGCATGGGCGACAAGATCGCGCCGATTGGCCCCGGATACACGGAACCGTAAGCATGGCCGCCGACCCGCTCGTAGACCGGGCACACGTTCAGGCAGGCCGAGCACCGGATGCAGGAGAGGGCCGGCCGCCCGGCCTGGTCGGCGAGCGCGGCGGTCCTGCCGTTGTCGAGCAGCACGAGGTGGAAGTTCTGCGGGCCGTCGCCAGGGGTAACCCCTGTCCACATCGAGGTGTAGGGGTTCATGCGCTCGCCGGTCGACGACCGCGGCAGCAGTTGCAGGAACACCTCGAGGTCGGCAAAGCGCGGGATGACCTTCTCGATGCCCATCACCGTGATCAGGGTCTCCGGCAGCGTCAGGCACATCCGTCCGTTGCCTTCTGACTCGACCACGCACAAGGTTCCTGTCTCGGCGATCGCGAAGTTCGCGCCGCTGATGCCGGCCTTCGCCGACAGGAACTTGCGCCGCAGGTGCAGCCGAGCAGCCTCGGCAAGCGCGGCGGGGACGTCGGTCAGGCCGGGATCAGCATCATCCATCTCCCGCAGGAAGATTTCCCTGATCTCCGACCGGTTCCTGTGGATCGCGGGCACCAGGATGTGCGAAGGCCTGTCGTGCCCGAGTTGCACGATCAGCTCCGCGAGGTCGGTCTCGATGGGGCTTATCCCCGCCGCGGCCAGTGCGTCGTTCAGCCCGATCTCGTCGGTGGCTATCGACTTGACCTTCACGACCTCGGTGGCGCCAGCGGACCGCAGTAGTTCGACCACGATCGAGTTCGCCTCGATCGCGTCCCGCGCCCAGTGCACGGTCCCGCCGTTACGGGTGACCTCGGCTTCCAGCCGCGAAAGGTGCTCGTCAAGGTGCGCGAGCGTCGCCATCTTGATCGCCCTGCCTGCCTCGCGCAGCTCATCCCAGTCAGGGCATTCGGCGACGACCCTGGCCCGCTTGGCCCTGATCGTGGTCGTGGCCTTGGCCAAGTTGCGCCGCAGTTGCGTGTTCGCGAGCGCCTCGCGCGCCGCGACGGGAAACGCCGAGTTCCCGCGCAGGTGGCCCACGCCGGGCGGCGCGGTGGGCAGCCCGAGGAACGTGCTCACGGCGTTGACGCCAGGATCTCGGCCAGGTGGATCGTCCGCGTGCCCGTGCGCAGCCTTGACAGGCCGCCGCCGATGTGCATCAGGCACGAGCTGTCGCCTGCCGTGCAGAACTCCGCGCCGGTAGCCAGCACGTTCCGCATCTTGTCGGCCAGGATCGCGGTGGACACATCTGAATTCTTGACCGCGAAGGTCCCGCCAAACCCGCAGCACGACTCCGCGTCAGGCAGCGGCACGAGCTCGATTCCCGCGACATTGCGCAAGAGCGTCAGCGGCCGGTCGCCGACACGCAGCAGCCTCAGCGAATGGCAGGTCGGATGGTAAGTCACGCGGTGCGGAAAATAAGCACCGACATCGGTGACTCCGAGCACGTCGACGAGCAATTCGGAGAGCTCGTACGTCTGCCCGGCGACCTCCTCGGCCCGATGGGCGAGCTCCGGATCGCCGAGTCGCCTGGCCACCATCGCGTGCTGGTGCCTTATTGACCCTGTACACGAGCCAGAGGGCACGGCAATCGCCTCGAACCCGGCGAACGTCTCGACATAGTGCCTGATCAGCGGCAACGCGTCGCGCTGGTAGCCGGTGTTGACGTGCATCTGGCCGCAGCAGGTCTGAGCGGCGGGAAAGGCGACCTCGTGGCCGAGGCGCTCGAGCAGCCGCACCGTCGCCTTCGCCGCCTCCGGGTACAAGGTGTCCGCCAGGCAGGTCGCGAACAGCGCGATCCGCATCTCAGGACACCGCCTTGGCGGCGCTTGATTCCCGCACGACAAGCTCAGGCTCGAAAATGACCTGACGGTGCTGGTGCCCGCCGCCATCGAGGGCCTCTTCAAGCAGCAGTTGCGCCGCGGCCCGGCCTAGCTGGTGCCTGGGCTGCCGCACCGACGTCAGCGGAACCGCCGCCGCGGCCGCGAAGTCGATGTCGTCGTACCCCATGATCGCGATGCTGTCAGGAACCCTGATCCGCCGCGCGGTCATTTCCTGCAAAGCGCCGAGCGCCAGGAGGTCGTTGGCGCAGAACATCGCCGTAGGACGCTCGGGTTCTGGCTGCTCAGCGACCGCGGCGGCGGCCCGGCGGCCGGCCGCCACGGTGAGTGCGGTCGTCTCGACGATCTGCAGTACCTCTGGGCCGAGGCAGGCGGCCTCAAGTGCGCGGAACGCTCCGTCGCGGCGGTCGGCGACCTGGCGCAGGCTCAGCGGTCCACCCACGAAAGCGATCTTCTTATGTCTTTGCGCGACCAGGTGCGCGACAGCCAGTTCGCCGCCGAGCACGTCGTCCACCGACACCGAGCACTGGCCGCGCGACGCTGACCGGCTGTCAACAAGCACCACGGGAGTGCCGCGTCGCTGCAGCCTGGCGACGTGCTCATCGGCGGCAGCCACCGGGGTGATCAGGATTCCCTGCACCCGGTGCTCCTCGAGCAGTTCGAGGTAGCGCCGCTCCTTGGCGAGCTGGTCACCGGAGTTGCACAAGATGACCGCGAGTCCCGATTCGTTGGCCTCGTCTTCGACGCCCCTGGCCAGGTCGGTAAAGAACGGGTTGGCGACGTCAAGTACAAGGAGCCCGATCGTGCGGCTCTTGCCAGCCCTGAGCTGGCGGGCCGACTCATTCCTGACGAAACCGAGCTGCCTGATCGCGGTTTGCACGCGCCGCCGCGTGGACTCGGCGACGATCTCTGGCCGGTTGAGAACATTAGATACCGTGCCTACGGAAACCCCGGCGCGAGCAGCGACGTCCCTGATGCTCACAGGCGTTTCCGGCACAGTTTCCCTCCCTCGTGGCTAAGTGTGTGGTCGCTGCTTGTAACGTGTCAAACCTGCTCTTTACCTCTTGACAGCCGAGCAACAGCAGCGCACGATACCTGCATTCGTTGAAACGTTACATTGGAGTTAACGCGCGTTGGATGCCCCGTTGCTGTCGCTGCGGCACGTCGCCAAGTCCTTTGGCGCGGTGCGTGCGGTCACCGACGGCACGGTAGACCTCTACGGCGGCGAGGCCCATGCGCTGCTCGGCGAAAACGGCGCTGGCAAGTCCACGATGGTCAAGATGCTGGCCGGAGTACACCGGCCAGACGCGGGTCGCCTTCTCATCGGCAGTCAGCCGGCCGTACTGCACAGCCCGGCCGCCGCCCAGGCCGCCGGCATCGCCGTGATCTACCAGGAGCCCACGTTGTTCCCCGACCTTTCGGTCGCCGAGAACATCTTCATGGGCAGGCAGCCGTTGCGTGGCGGCAGGCGGATAGACGCAAAGCTGATGCGCCAGCACTCCGCGGCCCTTTTCTCGCGGCTCGGCGTGAGGATCGATCCTGACCGGGCCTGCCGTGGCCTGTCGATCGCCGACCAGCAACTGGTCGAGATCGCCAAGGCCCTGTCACTTGAGGCGAGGATCATCGTGATGGACGAGCCGACCGCGGCCCTGTCGGCCGCCGAGGTCTCGCGCCTGTTCGATGTCATCAACGCCCTGCGCGCCGCCGGGGCGGCGATCTTGTTCATCACTCACCGGCTCGAGGAAGTCTTCGAGATCTGCCAGCGAGCCACCGTGATGCGTGACGGCGCCTGGGTGCTTACCACGCTCGTGGCGGACAGTACCCCTGACGAACTGGTCAGGGCCATGGTCGGCCGGTCGGTCCAGATACGTGCCCACGACGGGGGCGGCGAGGCGGGCGAGCCGGTGCTGACCGTGAACCGGCTGACCCGCGAGGGCGTGTTCACCGACGTTTCGTTCCAGGTCAAAGCCGGGGAGATCGTCGCGCTCGCCGGCCTCGTGGGTTCTGGCCGCACTGAGGTGTCGCGGGCAGTCTTCGGCATCGACCGTTACGACGCGGGCTCTGTGCTCGTCGGCGGTCAAACCCTGCGCAAGGCCTCGCCAGCCGCCGCGATGGCCGCAGGAGTCGGCTACGTGCCAGAGGACCGCAGGCAGCAGGGCCTGGTCATGGAGATGTCAATACAGCAGAACGTGGGCCTCGCCTCTTTGCGCGGGCTCAGCCGCGGCGGCCTGATCAGGTCATCGACGGAACGCGCTTTCGCCACCGACTGGGCACAACGGCTGAGCCTGAAGTACGGAAGGCTCACCGATCCGGTCTCCAGCCTCTCCGGCGGTAACCAGCAGAAGGTCGTGCTCGCCAAGTGGCTGGGCAGAAGGCCCGCTGTCCTCATCGTCGACGAACCGACGCGGGGTATTGACATCGCGACCAAAACAGAGGTGCACAGGCTGCTGACCGAGCTGGCTGGCCGAGGTGTCGCGGTGCTGATGATCTCGTCTGAGCTGCCCGAGGTGCTGGCGATCGGCGACCGGATTCTCGTGATGCGCGAGGGCAGGGTGACCGCCGAGTTCGCCAACGCTGACGCATCTGAGGAGAAGGTGATGGCGGCCGCCACGGGGCAGCTCGCGGAGAGATCCACGTGAGCGCGGCGATCACCGACCGCGACCAGGTCACTGGCCCCCCTGGCGACACCGAGCCGGCCAGGCTGACCCACCGGATCTTCAGGATCAGGGAGTCAGGCATCGTCGTCGTGCTGCTCGTGTTCGTCGCCGTCACCACGGCGGTGCAGCACCGGTTCCTCAGCTCAACCAACATCACGTTCATCCTGGTCAACACCACCGTGTTCGCCCTCCTCGCGCTCGGCGAGACGATGGTCGTGATCAGCAGGAACGTGGACCTTTCGATCGGCTCGGTGCTCGGCCTTTCCGCTTACGTCTCCGCGAACCTCTTCGGCACGGCCCACGCCTCCATTCCGGTCGTGTTCCTCGTCGGGATCGGGATCGGACTGGCCTGCGGGCTGGCGAACGGGCTCATGGTCTCACTCGGCCGCGTGCCCAGCCTCGTGGTGACGCTGGCGACGCTTTACATCGTGCGCGGTGTTGACATCCTCGTCTCGAACGGCAACGAGGTCGTGGCTCAGACCCTGCCCTCCGGATTCGTGCAGATCTCGCAGGCCAGCATCGGCGGCATTCCTTACCTGGCGATCGTGATCGCGGTCGTCATCGCGATCGGCGCCTACTATCTGCGGTCCTACCGGTCAGGGCGGGAGCTTTACGCGATCGGGTCCAACCCTGACGCGGCTCGCCTGGCCGGAATCCCCGTCGCCAGGCGGGTCTTCACGGCGTTCGTCATCAGCGGCATGATCGCCGGCGTGGCCGGCGTGCTCTGGGCTTCTGAGTACCAGACGATCGATTCCACCGCAGGCACCGGCTACGAACTCCAGGTCATCGCCGCGGTCGTCGTCGGCGGAGTCGCGATCTTCGGCGGCAGCGGCAGCGTGGTCGGCGCGGCCGTAGGCGCGCTGCTGCTTTCGACCATTAACTCGGCGCTGTACGTGCTCGGTATATCGCCGTTCTGGGACCAGGCGATCGCCGGCTTCCTCCTCCTGCTGGCGATCAGCCTGGACCGCGCGATCGCGGTCAGGCTGCAGGCGCTGCTGCGGATAAGGAGTGCCCGTGCGCATTGAATGGAGGTACGCACTCCGGTGGGAAGCCGGCCTTGCGGCCGTCGTATTGCTGATCATCGTCTTCGGCGCCGTGTCCTCCCCGGTGTTCATGACCAGCAATAACTGGTTCGACGCCGGAGTAAGCAATGGCGAGTTCGCGATCATGGCCCTGCCGATGGCGCTGATCGTGATCAGCGGGGAAATCGACCTGTCGGTGGCCTCGACGCTTGGCATGTCAAGTTCCCTGCTCGGCGTGCTCTGGCTCCACCACTGGCCGATGCTGGCCATCTTTCCCGCGCTGCTCTTGCTCGGCGCGGCGGCCGGACTGGTCAACGGCGTCCTGGTCACCAGGGCCGGGCTGCCCTCGCTTGCCGTGACGATAGGCACGCTCGCGCTTTACCGCGGCATCTCTACGATCCTGCTCGGCTCGGCGTCGGTCTCGAATTTCCCGGCGAGCTACACCTCGATCAGCGTCAACCCGGTGCCGCACCTGGGCATCCCTTACAACATCGCGATCTTCATCGTGCTCGCGGTCGTCTTCGGTGTCGTGCTGCACTCGACGCCGCTCGGACGGTCGATTTACGCGATGGGCAACAACGCCGAGACGGCGCTGTACTCAGGCATCCGCGTCAAGCGGATCAAGACCTGGCTATTCGTGACCTCCGGCGTGATCTGCGCACTCGCAGGTGCGCTCTGGACGTTCCGGCTTTCCACCGCAGTCGAGGGCAACGCGCTCGGCGCCGAACTCAACGTCGTCGCGATAGTGCTGCTCGCGGGCGTCTCGATCTTCGGCGGCAAAGGATCAATCCCAGGCGTGGTACTCGCCGTGGCGGCCTTCGCGCTGCTCCAAAGTGCCCTGCTGCTCACCAGTTTCAATCAGGAGGCCTATGGCATAGTGGTCGGCGCACTTCTCCTCGCCAGTGTTTTCGTGCCGCAGGCAGGCACCTTGCTGAACAAGACCACCGGTCTTCTCCGCGCCGTGAGAGCGCGCGCCTAATCCGCCACTGACCACATCGCAACAACCCAGTACTCTTTCGTCCGCCGTCCGGTTGAAAGGATTCAACTCTATGGGCGCTACTACCAGAGCCATGCGCGCGCTGCTCGGTCCTGCGGTGCTCCTGACCGCCGCGGGCTTGCTCGCGGCGTGCAGTTCGGGCAACTCATCGTCGTCCTCGCCCTCATCGGGCTCCTCATCGAGTTCATCGTCAAGTGCGTCAGGAGGAGGATCCGGGCTCAAGACCGGCCTCAAGGTCTTCGTGATTCCGAAGAACCTCGGCAACCCGTACTTCACGACCGCCGACAGCGTCAAGTCGGGCGGCGCGCTCGCCGCCTTGTCCGCGCTCGGGGAGACCGGTACAGAAACCAGCGGGACCGCGGCGACTCCTACCTCGCAGATCCCCGCTATTCAGGCCGCGATCACCAAGGGTGCCAACGCCCTTGTCATTTCCGCGACGGACCCCAACGCGCTCTGCCCGACGCTGAAGTCGGCCATGGCGAAGGGCATCACCGTCGTAACTTACGACTCCGACGCGCCAGCGTGCCGTGACCTCTTCGTCAACCAGGCGTCGACAGCTCAGATCGGCACCAGCGAGGTTGACCTGCTCGCCAAGGAAATCCACGACACAGGAGAGATCGCGATCGTCTCGGCCGAGGCTTCGGCTACGAACCAGAACGCCTGGATCGGCTACATGAAGCAGGAGCTGAAGAAGTACCCGAAGATGAAGCTCGTCAGCATCGTCTACGGCAACGACGATCCGACGACCGCGACGCAGGTGACCCAGGGCCTGCTTCAGCAGTACCCGAACCTGAAGGGCATCATCTCGCCAACGACGGTCGGCATCCTGGCTGCCGCTCAGGTGCTCGACAACCCCAAATACCGGGGCAAGATCGCGCTGACCGGCCTGGGCACGCCTGACTCACTGAAGAAGTTCGTGGCTGACGGCACGGTCCAGGCCTTTGAGCTATGGAACCCGGCCAACCTCGGTTACCTCGCCGCCTATGCCGCAGTGAACTACGCCTCAGGCAAGCTGAACGGGTCGTCAGGCCAGACCTTCACGGCGGGCAAGCTCGGCAGCTTCACGGTCGGTGCGGACAAGACCATTCTGCTCGGGCCGCCTTTCGTATTCACCAAGTCCAATATCAACCAATTCAACTTCTAGCGCACCAGCGGAAGCCGGACGGGTGCGCGGCACCCGTCCGGCTTCACGGAGGAACCGTGGAACGCGTCTGTTTCCTGGCCGGCGATGCGGACCGCGCCGAGCGCGGCCGGATGGCCGAGGACTTCGAGGCCGTGCAGGCGGCGATGGCGCTGACCGAGATAATGACGCTGGCCGGGCGCGCTACCCCATCAATGTGGGGTTTGGCGGGGTGTATTGCCCATCAAACTGGGGTTTGGTGTTGGCCGGGCGGCACGAGGCAACGGCGGGCCAGCGATGCTCCCCGCCCAGGGAGAAACGCAAACCATGGGTAACAGGACCGAGGTCAAGGCCGCGCTGGCGGCGCATCAGATAGAGACGCCTTCTTGGGCATACGCAAACAGCGGCACCAGGTTCAAGGTCTTCAGCCAGCCTGGCGTGCCGAGGACGCCTCAGGAGAAGATCGAGGACGCCGCCCAGGTACACAAGTACACAGGGGTCGCCCCCGCGGTCGCCGTGCACATTCCCTGGGACAAGACCGACGACTACGCCGCGCTCGCCGCGTTCGCGAAGGAACAAGGCGTACGGATCGGCACGGTCAACGCCAACGTGTTCCAAGATGACGATTACAAGCTCGGCAGCGTCGCGAACCCCGATCCGCGCGTCAGGAGCAAGGCCGTCGGTCATCTCCTGCACTGCGTCGACATCATGGATGCCACCGGGTCGCGCGACCTGAAGCTGTGGTTCGCCGACGGCACCAACTACCCTGGCCAGGACGACATCAGGTCACGTCAGGACCGCCTCGCCGACGCGCTCGCCGTCGTCTACCAGCGGCTGAGCCCTGACCAGCGGCTCGTGCTCGAGTACAAGCTCTTCGAGCCGTCGTTCTACACCACGGACGTGCCCGACTGGGGCACCTCGCTGCTGCACTGTCTCGCGCTCGGCCCGCAGGCTTACGTGATCGTTGACACCGGGCACCACGCGCCAGGCACCAACATCGAGTTCATCGTCGCCCAGCTACTGCGTGCGGGCCGGCTCGGCGGGTTCGACTTCAACAGCCGGTTCTACGCCGATGACGACCTGATGGTCGGGGCGGCCGAC
>DATJLT010000185.1:0-12831 GCA_035509195.1 Streptosporangiaceae bacterium
ACGAGCTCAGGGAGCCTTGGTCCGCGATGGCGGGCAGCGCGGGGAACGCCGTGGTGGAGATCCGGATGCTCGAGCATCAGGTGCACATGGCAGCGACCCAGGTTCTGACCGCGGGCACCGAGGACCAGCTTTCCGAGGCGCGCAAGGTGCTGGTTCAGGCTCGGAGGGCGCTTTACCGCATCCTGGCCGAGGATGACGCGGCCGATAGCGAGCCGGAAACAGGCCAGGCCTAATTCGTTATCGCCGGGTGTCCTGGCGGTAGCTGAATCGCAACCTTCCGCACATTCCGGTAAGGGGCCACAGATGCTGGTGATGCCATTGTTTCCCCGGTCCGGACGGAACCGGTGAGACGATGGCGAATAACAAAACAGCAAACAAAAAGGGCGACGCCGGGTGGCTACGGGGGCAAACCACCCGGCGTCGCGTTCATCGGCGCTCCGACGGGGGCCCGGAACGCCGGCAACGGTGCCCCAGCGGGGGACCAGAGCACCGGTAAGCATGTTACACCGAACCTCCCCCATGTGCGTCAAGAGCGGATTGAAAGCGAATCTGCGGATCGAGAGGGTAGCGAGTAGCGACCAGCTTCGCCGTTTTGCCTCCGGCTTTGGTGCCTAGCTGCCCGGTTAGGGAGAAACACGCCGACGTTGCCCGGTGCGTCCGGCCGTTCAGCGAGTTTGCGGGTCATCTCCGTTCGCGTGGTAGCGCTCAGGGAGGTTCGGCTCATACGCGCGGAAGCCCGATGAAGTTCCCGGCTGGCGGCTGTTCGCGATAACGACAGCGAAGTAAGGCAGGCCGATAGCTCCAGCCGCTGGGATGATGCATAGCCAGCCAGCGTGATTGACGAAAAGCACCACGGTCACCACAAAGCAGACCACGCGGATGCCCATCATCAGCAAGTACCTGCGCTGCCGCTGGTTTATCTCAGCGGAGCGGGACTGCTGCGCCTCGGTGACCACGTGGGGCTGGTCCCGACGCGCGCCCGGATGACTTCGCACCCTCTCACGTTAGGCCCCAACCCGGCATGATGCTAATCGGGCCCCGCCGGGGCAACAAGAAATCAGGAGGACAGCGATGACTGACCGTACCTACCGGGTCACAGAGATAGTCGGTACCTCACCTGACAGCGTCGACGCGGCCGTACGCAACGGCCTGCGGCGAGCCGCGCAGACGGTGCGCCACCTGGACTGGTTCGAAGTCACCGAGATCAGGGGCCAGCTCGACGGCGGTGAGATCGCTCACTACCAGGTGGGCATGAAGGTCGGCTTCCGCCTGGAGGACTCGTAACGATCGGGTCTGGCATACTGACGCGGTCAACCCGTATCGGCACCGGAGGTAGGAAAAGATGGGCCGTTCCGTGCTGGTTACCGGCGGCAACCGGGGACTCGGGCTGGCCATCGCCCGCCGGCTGGCCGGCGCGGGGGACGATGTCACCATCACCTCGCGGTCAGGAGAGCAGGTCGAGGGCCTGACCGTGGCCAAGTGCGACGTCAGGAGCACCGCCGAGGTCGACGGGGCGTTCAAGATCGCCGAGGAAGCTCACGGCCCTGTCGAGGTCGTCGTGGCCAACGCGGGCATCACCAGCGATCAGCTTCTGGCGATGATGAGCGAAGAGGCGTTCACCAGCGTGGTTGACACGAACCTTGGCGGCGCTTACCGGGTCGCCAAGCGCGCGGTGCGCCCGATGATCAGGCTACGCCGCGGCCGGATCATCTTCATCTCCTCGGTCGTCGGCCTCCTGGGCCAGGCGGGGCAGGCCAACTACGCCGCATCGAAGGCCGGCCTGGTCGGCATGGCCAGGTCACTGGCGAGGGAACTGGGCAGCAGGAACATCACGGTCAACGTGGTCGCGCCCGGCTTCGCCGACACCGACATGACCGCGAAGCTGACACAGGAGCAGCAGAGCCTGATCAAGACGCGCATCCCGCTCGGCCGCACGGCGTCGCCCGACGAGATAGCGGGCGTCGTGCAGTTCCTGGCCGGTCCAGACGCCGCCTACGTCACCGGCGCGGTGATTCCCGTAGACGGCGGCCTCGGCATGGGCCACTGAGAAAAAATCCAACTTCATTTTCGGCCAGAGGGCAGGTGGGCGATGGGTCTGCTAGAGGGCAAGCGAATCTTGGTGACAGGCGTGCTCACGGATTCGTCAATCGCCTTCCACGTCGCGAGGATCGCGCAGGAGCAGGGCGCCACCGTGGTGCTGACCGGCTTCGGGCGGCTGAGCCTGGTGGAGAGGATCGCCAGGAGACTGCCTGCCACGCCGCCGGTGCTCGAACTTGACGTCACAAGCGAAGAGCAGCTCGCCTCGCTCGCCGACCGGGTCAGCGAGCACGTCGACGGCCTCGACGGCGTCGTGCACAGCATCGGCAACGCCCCGATCGGGGCGATGGGCGGCAACTTCCTGAACACCCCGTGGGGCGAGGTGTCGATGGCCCTGCACGTGTCCACGTACTCGCTCAAGTCGCTCGCCATGGCGGCACTGCCGCTGATGAAGGAGCAGGGCGGCTCCGTCGTCGGGCTTGACTTCGACGCGGCGCTTGCCTGGCCGTCGTACGACTGGATGGGCGTGGCCAAGGCCGGCCTTGAGTCCTGCGCACGTTACCTGGCCAAGTACCTAGGCGAGCATCAGATCAGGGTCAACCTGGTCGCCGCCGGGCCGCTGCGCACGATGGCAGCGAAGTCGATACCTGGCTTCGAGCGGTTCGAGGAGATGTGGAATGGCCGGGCACCGCTCGGCTGGGACCTGTCCAACCACGAGCCGGCCGCCAAGGCCTGCGTCGCCTTGCTCTCCGACTGGTTCCCCGCGACGACCGGCGAGATCGTGCACGTAGACGGCGGCGTGCACGCTGTCGGCGGCTGATCTCCAGCTATCCGCCGCCCGATCACGCTCCGTGAACCGGACTTTTATTACCTCACGTCCCATTTAACACGACCGCAAAATGGCTGTTACATGGCGGCCTAAAGCCGCAGGCCAGACCGGCAGGACTCACTATTTCGCTGCCAAACGCCCGGCCGGGCAAACTCGCATCGATAACAAGTTGTGACAGTTTCGCCCTAGGAACGCTACCCGTTCGAATCTACGCTTCCCACAACCCTGCAGTACACGTTCCGGACATCCAGCACCGGCACGCGCGCGGCGAGGCCACCACAACGAAGGCGGCGAGCGAGTTGCTCGGCTGCGGAGTATCAAGGGCGACACTCACGGCCCGGCTCGCCGGGTCAACGGCGATCGTCACGTGATCCAGGAGGATTGACAAATGACATTTGCCCGTACGGGCGCGACGGTAGCGGCTTTGGCCCTTGTCGCCGCGACCGCGCTGGCCGCCTGCGCCAAGAGCAGCACCAGCACCACCAGTCACGCGGGGGTAACCGGCTACGGTGACATCCCCGCGCCCGCCGCGAAGCACATTCCAGGCGGCACGGTGACCTTTGGCATGCCTGCGGGGGACACGCCTACCTACATTTTCCCGCTCACCCCGGGCGCGAACTCCTCGGTTTACACGATCAGCTTCTTCCAGGACCTGATGTACAGGCCGCTCTGGTGGACTCCCTCAGGCCACGCGCTGCAGATCAATTACGGGCTCAGCCTGGCCAGCAAGCCGATCATGAGCAATGACAACAAGACCGTCGTCATCAACATGAAGACCAACTACAAGTGGTCAAACGGCGCCCCGGTCGACGCGCAGGACGTCGTGTTCATGATCGATCTCGCGAGGGCCGCGGTCAAGATCAGCCCGGCTAACTACGGCAACTACTCCGCGGGCTTCTTCCCTGACAACGTCGTGAGCGCCAAGGCGACAAGCAAGTACCAGGTGACCATTCAGTTCAGCAAGTCTTACAACCCCGGTTACCTGCTCTATGACCAGCTTGCGCTGCTCTCGCCGTTCCCGAGCACCTTCTGGGACGTGGACGCGGTCGGCGGCAAGCCGGTCGACTACAACACGCTCGCCGGTGCCGAGAAGATCTACAAGTTCCTGAATGCCCAGTCGCTGAAGCTCGCGACCTACGCGAACAACCCGCTCTGGCAGGACGTTGACGGTCCGTTCAGGCTCAGCGCGTTCAACGCGAGCACCGACGCGAACACGCTGGTGCCGAACAAGCAGTACTCGGGTACGCACGCCACGATCAGCAAGTTCGAGGAAGTCGCGTTCACCTCGGACGACGCCGAGTACAACGCGCTGCGTTCCGGACAGCTCACCATCGGCCTGGTTCCCACGACCAACTACCCGCAGATCCCTGCGCTCGAGAAGCAGGGCTTCCACACCTTCGGTGAAGCCGACTTCGGCTGGGACTACATCGTCTTCAACTTCAAGGACAAGACAAGTAACTGGGACAAGATCATCGGCCAGCTTTACGTCAGGCAGGCGCTCGCGCACCTGGTCGACGAGCAGGGCTACGTCTCTGGCGTGTTCCACGGTTACGCCGCATCGGCCGACGGTCCTGTGCCGCCTGTGCCGCCGAGCCCGTTCACACCGAGCAACGCGACCAAGCCGGTCTACCCGTTCAGCATCCCGGCGGCCAAGTCGCTGCTCGCGTCGCATGGCTGGAAGATCGTGAAGGGCACCCAGACCTGCGAGTCGCCAGGTACCGCCGCCTCTGACTGCGGTGCGGGCATCCCGAAGGGCGCCACGCTGGCCTTCACTCTCGTTTACAACAACGGCTCTCCGCCGATCCAGCAGGAGGACACCGCGTTCGCTTCTGACGCGAAGCAGGCGGGCATCCCGGTCACGCTGGTCGGCAAGTCGTTCAACTTCATCCTGTCGAACTACTACGACATCGCGGCGCCCGCCAACATCGACAAGTGGGCGGCCGAGGACTTCGGCGGATTCAGCGAGGCGCTGTACCCGACGACCAACTTCATCTTCAACACCGGTGGCTCGTTCAACATCGGTGACTACAGCAACTCCACGACCGACAGCCTGATCAACAACTCGGTGTACGGCGCGAACCAGTCAGCGGTGAAGGCCGAGGCCGCGCAGATCGCCGAGAACCTGCCAGCGCTGTTCCAGCCGGACGCCGACCACGTGTACGCGTGGAAGGACACCCTGTCCGGTCCGCAGTCCTCGTTCTGGGAGGTGCCGCAGTTCTCGCTCAACCCGGAAGAGTGGTACTTCACCTCAAGTAAGTAACCGCACGATTCCAGTTGCCTGCCGGTGGCCTTTCTGGCCGCCGGCAGGCATCCTGGCAGCAAGGATGATTAATCACCGAGGAGAACCACGATGGGCACGTACCTGATCCGCCGGGCGGCGACTTCGGTGATCATCCTGTTCGGCATTTCCGTGCTCGCGTTCTACATGCTGCACGTGATCGGCGGCCCGCCAGGAAGGGTCGTTCTCGGCTTGCGTGCCCCGGTTGCCTCGGTGGCGGCCTGGAACAAGTCGCATGGCTTCGACCGGGCGCTGCCCCTGCAGTACCTCAGCTACATGAACCAGCTTTTCCACGGCAATCTCGGCCAGTCATACAAGCTCAACGAATCGGTCGACGACGTGCTCGCGCAGCACGCGCCGATCTCGGCCTACCTGTCGGGACTTGGCCTGTTCTTCGCGCTTCTCATCGCGTTCCCGCTCGGCATCTTCCAGGCCGTCAGGCGGAACTCACTCGGCGACAACGTGATCACCGCCGCCGCGTTCATCACGTACTCGACGCCGGTCTTCCTGCTTGGCCTGCTGCTGATCCAGGTCTTCGCGATCACGCTGCCGATCTTCCCCGTTGGGGCGAACGCGGCGGTGAGCCAGGACAGTTCGCTGTGGGGCGCCATCAGCGACCCGAGGGCGATGGTGCTCCCCGTCGCCACCTTGACCATGGTGTCGGTCGCCAGTTACTCGCGGTTCATGCGGTCTTCAGCCCTCGACGCTCTGGCGCAGGACTACATCAAGGCGGCGCGGGCCAAGGGCCTGCCTGAACGGCTGGTGCTGATCAGGCACTTGCTGCGCAACGCGAGCCTGCCGATGGTGACGCTGATCGGCCTTTCCATACCGCTGCTGCTCGCGGGAAACCTGATCACCGAGGCGGTGTTCAACTATCCCGGTCTCGGCATCATGTTCATAGATGCCCTGCAAGCCGAGGACTACCCGGTTCTCCTTGCTTACACCCTTATGGGCGGTGTACTCACGGTGGTAGGCAACTACGTCGCGGACGTCGCGCTGACGGTTGCCGACCCGCGGATCAGGCTGGCATAAGGCGCCGGGAGGCCCACGTGTTCGATGTACCCCTTCTCACCCCGGTCCCGCCGCCAGCCGCACCTGAAGGCGGCGAGGTCACCGTCATCCAGAGCGGCTGGCGGCTCGGCATCCGCTCCTTCGCCGAGAACAGGCTCGCCGTGGCCGGCGTCGCCATCCTGATCTTTTTCGTGGTCTTCTGCTGGGCAGGCCCGCTCTTCTACCACGGCGACGTCACGGTGGCGAACGTCTTGCAGACGAACTCGCCGCCCGTGCAGGGACATCCGCTAGGTACCGACAACGACGGCTTCGACGTGCTCGGGCAGCTCATGGTCGGCGGGCAGGCCTCGCTGGAGATCGGCTTCCTCGCCGCGCTGATCGCGACCGTGGTCGGCACGATATGGGGCGCCGTGGCCGGCCTGGTAGGCGGCATCATCGACGGCCTGATGATGCGCATCGTCGACGTGTTCCTTTCCATCCCGATCCTGTTCGTGGTGCTGATCGTCGGAGCCAGGTGGGGCTCGAGCGTCCTGCATCTCGGCCTGATCGTCGGCATCTTCTACTGGCTGGTGCCCGCCCGCCTGGTCCGCGGTGAGGTGCTGACGCTGCGGGTACGCGACTTCGTCGCCGCGGCCAGGTCCGCTGGGGCGCGCCAGTCTCGCCTGGTCTTCCGCCATCTGATACCGAACGCGCTGAGCGTGGTCGTGGTCAACATCACGTTCCAGGTCGCCGACGCGATCCTGATCGTCGCGATACTCGGCTTCCTTGGTTTCGGCTTGAACTACCCCACCTTCGACTGGGGTGACCTGCTTTCGACCGGCACCAATTCCCTGCTGGACGGCTACTGGTGGCAGATCTACCCGGTCGGGGCCTGCATCGTGCTGACCGTCATGGCGATGAACCTGATCGGTGACGCGCTCAGGGACTCGCTAGACGTCCGGCTAAGGCGCAGGTAGCCCTCCCCCCACCCACCCTCTTGGAGCACCCCGTGGCCCCTGTTCTTGAGATCAAGGATCTCTCGACGCATATCAGGCAGAGCACCACCACGATCCAGGCCGTCGGCAACGTCGACTTGTACCTGGATCCTGGCGAGACGCTCGGCCTGGTAGGCGAGTCCGGCTGCGGCAAGTCGATGACCGGCCTGTCGATCATGGGCCTGCTGCCACCAGGCGGCAGCATCGTGGGAGGCTCGATCAAGCTCGAGGGCCGTGAGCTTGTCGGCCTGGCCGACCGCGACCTGCGCAAGGTCCGAGGCAACGAGATCGCGATGATCTTCCAGGACCCACTGACCTCGCTCGACCCGACGAAGACGATCGGCTCCCAGGTGGCCGAGCCGGTGGCGCTGCACAGGGGCGCCAGCAAGAAGGAAGCGCTCAAGCGCGCTGCCGAGGTACTGTCCCTGGTCGGCCTGCCCCGCCCGAAGGAGCGGCTCGGCGACTACCCGCACCAGCTCTCAGGCGGCCTGCGGCAGCGCGTCATGATCGCGATGGCGCTGTCCTGCGAGCCCAAGGTACTGATCGCCGACGAGCCCACGACGGCGCTCGACGTCACGATCCAGGCTCAGATCCTTGACCTGCTCGATGACCTGCGCAGCCGTCTGCACATGGCCATGGTGCTGATCACGCACGACATGGGCGTGATCGCCGGGCACGCCGACCGGGTCAACGTGATGTACGCGGGCCGGATCGTCGAGACCACGGAGACCTCTGAGCTGTTCGCGCACATGCATCACCCCTACACCCAGGCGCTGCTCGCCTCGATCCCGAGGCTGACCCAGGACCGCGATCAGCGGCTGCTTAACATCCCTGGCCTGCCGCCCGACCTCGGGCATCCCCCTGCGGGCTGCCGGTTCGCGGCTCGCTGCAGCCGGGCAAGTGACCGGTGCAGAGAGGAAGAGCCAGCGCTGATCGGCGAGACCGCCGCTCACCTGTACTCGTGCTGGCATCCGGTCGACGGCCCGCTCGCGCCGAGCGAGGTCGAGGCCGCCGCGCGCGCGGCGCAAATGTCCGCCGCAGTGGCAGCCGCCACCGCAGCAGATGACGGCATCCCGGCCGCGTCCGTGAGCGCCGAGGTGCTCGCGATCACGGACCGGCCGGTACCCGAGGACATGAGGCATGTGGTAACCGGCCAGTCGACCTTGCTTGACATCAAGTCGCTGGTGAAGGAGTTCCCTGTCACCTCGGGGATACTTCAGCGCTCGGTCGGCTCGGTCAAGGCCGTGTCTGGCGTCTCGTTCTCCGTAGCGGCAGGCGAGACCTTCGGCCTGGTGGGGGAGTCCGGCTGCGGCAAGACCACGATCGGCCGCATGATCGTGGCGCTCGAGCGCCCGACCTCTGGCGAGGTCACGCTGCACGGCATCAACATTTCCAAGCTGAGAGGCGGCGAACTGCGCAGGCAGCGGCGCGACCTCCAGCTCATGTTCCAGGACCCTTACTCCTCGCTCGACCCGAGGATGCGGGTCGGCGCGATCATCAGGGAGCCGCTCGCGATCCAGGGCATCGGTTCTGGCAAGGAGCAGCAGGAGCGCGTCTTCGAGTTGCTGAGCGAGGTCGGCCTGCCGCGCAACGCCGTCGAGCGTTTTCCCCACGAGTTCTCTGGCGGCCAGCGGCAGCGCATCGGCCTTGCCCGCGCACTCACGCTGAACCCGCAGGTGATCGTGGCCGACGAGCCGGTCAGCGCGCTCGACGTGTCGATCAGGGCGCAAGTGCTGAACTTGATGAAGCGGCTCCAGGCTACGCACGGGCTCACGTACGTGGTGATCTCGCACGACCTCGCGGTCGTGAAGTACATGGCCAACAGGATCGGCGTCATGTACCTCGGCAAGCTGGTCGAACTCGGCACCAGCGACGACATCTACGAGCGGCACGCGCACCCCTATACGGCCGGCCTGATCAGCGCGATCCCCGTGCCCGATCCGGCGACCGCGCGGGCCAGGCGCGGCATCGGGATCACCGGCGAGTTGCCGAGCCCGATCAACCCGCCGTCCGGCTGCCGCTTCCGTACCAGGTGCCCGCTGGCACAGGACATCTGCGCACTGGAAGAGCCAGCGCTGCGGTCGTTCGGACCCGGCCACGTCGCCGCCTGCCATTTCCCGTTGCAGACAGCCGCCGGCGACGGCAGTTCCGCCGCCACGCAGGCCGCCGTGCCCTCAGGCGGCGGGCTGTAGCACGAGGTCGAGTGGACCATGCGTCGCGATTAACTTGTGCGCATTGCGGCTTCGACCGATACTTTCGCTATGTGGGCGTCGTCGAGCGACCGGCTCGCGCTTGGTCAGCACAATGAACTGCGTGCTTCTGACGCAGAGCGCGACCAGGCCGTCGGCAAGCTGCGCGACAGGTTCGCCGAAGGGCGGCTGAGCCAGGAAACGTTCCTCTACCGGATGGACGTCGCCCTCAAGGCGAAGTTTCCCTCCGAGCTTTCCGAGCTCTTCACCGACCTGCCGCGCGAGGAACCCGGCGTCCCGAGCACGGGGATGAGGGGAAGGCTCCGCCGGCTCAGGCGAGCGGCGAGCGATCGCCTCGGCCCGCAGCGAAGGCAGGCAGGGCGTCGGCCGCCCCAGGTAACGCCCGCCCACGCGGCCATGCCGTATCCGGTTCCGCCGCCCGCGGAGCCGCTCAGGGAGCCGATAGCCCTGCGCGAGTCGGCGATCTTGGTGCGCGACCCGCATCCGCTTTTCCTGCCCAGGCAGGAGGACCGCAGGTTCAGCATCGGCCGGGCGCCTTCCTGTGACTTCACCGTCGCCGACATCAGCGTGTCGCGCTGGCATGCCCGGCTGCACAAGGAAGACGATAACTGGCTGCTCTCCGATCTCGGCTCGACGAACGGTACCCGGCTGAACGGCTGGCGGGTCACGTCGGCCGTACCGGTGCGGCCAGGAGATCAGATCATGTTCGGCAACGTCGCTTTCCTGGTCAAGGACAATCCCCAGCCGGCTGCCGCACCCCCGGATGATGCCGGCGCAGCCGACTGATAGCCGCCGGGTCGAAGCGCACCCAAGTGGCCGTAGAGTCAGTCCGTGACCTTGGTGCTTATAGTGCGGCACGGCCTGACCGCCTCAACTGGATCCGCGCTGACCGGCCGGACACCCGGCGTCGGTCTCGATGACCGCGGCCGGGCACAGGCCAAGGCGGTAGCGGCAAGGCTGGCCGAGGTGCGGCTAGACGCGATCGTGTCGAGTCCGCTCGAGCGCTGCTTCCAGACGGCCGAGACCATCGCCGCCGGCCAGCGCTCACCTGACCTGACCGTCCAGACCGACGAGCGCCTGATCGAGGTCGGTTACGGCGACTGGACAGGCAAGTCACTGCGCAAGCTGTCGCATGAGCCTCTCTGGCGAGTCGTGCAAGCCCATCCGAGCGCGGTCACTTTCCCTGGCGCTGACGGCGAGGCACTCGCCGACGTGCAGCGCCGCGTGGTCGCGGCCGTGCGAGAGTGGAACGAGAAGATCGGGCCGAAGGGCGTCTACCTGATCTGCTCGCACGGCGACGTGATCAAGGCGCTCCTGGCCGATAGCCTTGGGCTGCATCTCGATTTGTACCAGCGGATCATCATCGATCCTTGCTCGCTGAGCGTCATCCGCTTCACGCCACTGCGCCCGTTCGTCGAGAGGCAGAACGACACAGGCGGCAGCGTGACGACTCTCGCGAGGTCAGAAAAGACTCCGGCGGGACCTGCGGGCCTGCGGCCGGGTGATGCGCCCGTGGGCGGGGGCGCGGGAGGATAGGTCTATGCCGGTCTACACGTACGACCCGCCGGAAAGGTTCATCGCCGGAACCGTCGGCCAGCCCGGCGAGCGCACTTTCTACTTGCAGGCCATGGGCGGCGGCAGGATCACCAGCGTCGCCTTGGAGAAGGGCCAGGTCAGCCAGCTTGCCGAGCGACTCGACGAGCTACTCGACGAGGTGCGGCGCCGCACCGGGGGATCACCTTCTGTCCCCGCTTCCGCCCCTCCGGCGCTGGCGGACGACGGGCCGCTCGAGCAGCCGCTGATGGAGGACTTCAGGGTAGGCGCGATCGCGCTCGCCTGGGACGGCGAGACCGAGAGGGTCATCATCGAGGCGCAGGAACTCAGCGACGAGCCGATCGAGCCGCTGAGCGATGACCTGCCAGATGACGGCCCGGCGATCCTCAGGGTCACGATCACCGCGGCCGCGGCGCGCGCGTTCGCTAAGCGAGCGACCCAGATTGTCGTAGCGGGCCGCCCGCCTTGCCCGCTGTGCGGCCTGCCGCTCGACGCGTCCGGTCATGTCTGCCCCCGCCAGAACGGACACCGGATTGGCCGCAACTGAACGATCACCAGGCCGGCAGGTCAGGCGGCCAGGTCGCGACGAGGGCCAGACCGTGATCGGCGAGGACGAGGCCATCGCGCTGCTGACATCGGGCGAGCTCACCGTGGCGGGACGGCTGGCCGTGGCGTCCAACGCGACCCTTTACTGCTCAGTCAGCGACGGTGAACGCGAAGCGGCCTGCGTCTACAAGCCGGTCGCGGGCGAGCGGCCGCTGTGGGACTTTCCTCACGGCACGCTGGCCGGCCGTGAACTTTCCGCCTACCTCGTCTCGAAGGCCTCGGGCTGGGACATCGTCCCGCCCACGGTTTACAGGGACGGCCCGTTCGGCCCTGGCATGTGCCAGCTCTGGATCGACGTCGACCCGGAACTTGACCTGGTCGCGCTGGCGCGGAGCCGCAGCAACGCCGGCTTGCGGGCGATGGCCGTCTTCGACGCGGTCATCAACAACGCCGACCGCAAGATCGGGCACCTGCTGCCGACGCCAGAAGGCCACCTGTACGGCTGCGATCACGGCGTCTGCTTCTCCGAGGATTACAAGCTGCGCACCGTTCTCTGGCAGTGGCGTGGAGATTCCCTGGCCGAGGCCGACGTCAATGCGCTCGCCCGCCTCAGCGACGGCCTCACGGCCGGCGGCCTGCGCACCGATCTGAGCGAATGGCTCACCGACGAAGAACTGCAAGCCACGCAGATCCGGATCGAGCTCCTGCGCGAGCACCAGGTACATCCGTACCCGCCGGACGACTGGCCCGCCGTCCCGTGGCCCCCGATCTAGGCGGCGTATTCGCGTGGAGCCGTTACCTGGTGCCGCCGTGTTCGCCTCGGCGGCGCAGGTAGCGCTCGAACTCGCGGGCGATTGCGTCGCCGCTGGCCTCGGGGAGGTCGGTCGCGTCCTTGGCCTCTTCGAGCGCCCTGACGTACTCGGCGACCTCGGCGTCCTGCTCGGCGAGTTCGTCGACGCCGCGTTCCCATGCCCTGGCCTCTTCAGGAAGGTCACCGAGCGGCATCGGGACGTCCAGGATGTCCTCAATGCCGCGCAGCAGTGCCAGGGTCGCCTTCGGGCTCGGCGGCTGGGCCACGTAGTGAGGCACCGCGGCCCAGAGCGAGACCGAAGGGATGTTCGCGGTCGAGCAGGCGTCTTGCAGCACGTTCACGATTCCGGTCGGGCCCTGATAGTCGACCGGATCGATCTGCAGCTCCACTGCGAGTTTCTCGTCGGAGGCCGCGACCGTCACAGGGACGGGCCTGGTGTGCGGCGAGTCGGCGAGCAGCGCTCCGACCAGGATCACCATCTCGGCGCCAAGTTCGGTAAAACCTGCGACCAGGTCACGGCAAAAGCCGCGCCAGCGCATATTGGGCTCGATACCGTGCACGAGCACGATGTCGCGGCCAAG
>DATJLT010000186.1:0-2085 GCA_035509195.1 Streptosporangiaceae bacterium
GTCGCCGAGGAGAGCCCCGGCGTCGAGCCACTGGCCCCCGCCATCTTCTCCGCGGTAGCTCCTGGCCCGGTGGCCGCCAGGGACTTCCCGTCCGTTGATTCGCTCCTGGTCAGGATGAAGGCCGATGGCGAGGCACTGGACGCGTTCGGCGCCGCCAAGCTCGCGAAGCAGCGCGTCAGCGACCTGACCGGCGATGACCCTGCCGCGCTCAAGGTCGACTTGTCGCGGCTCGACAGCACAGGCGTGTGGAACATCGAGTTGGTTCGCCCGGCCGGAGACCGGGCGCGCATCACCCTGACCGAGAACGGGTGGGCGACGTTAGTCGACCTGAGGGCCAGCGCGGCCGGTCCCCGTGTGTTTATTTCCTACGCTCACGAGTCTGAAGATCACAAGCGGTCGGTCAGCCAGTTCGCCGCGTTCCTGATCACGGAGGGAATGGACGTCAGGATCGACAGCGAGGACAATCAGGGACGTCGCGACTGGCAGCTCTGGGCTAGCAAGGAGATCAGGGCTGCCGATTTCGTGCTCGTCATTGCCTCGCCCCAGTGCAGGGAAGTCGGCGACGGTGACGAGCCGCCCGACGTTCCGCGCGGCCTGCGCGCCGAGATGAACACGCTGCGTGAGCTGTACTACAGCGAGCCGCACGTCTGGCCGAAAAAGATCCTGCCTGTCGTCCTGCCTGGTCGTTCCGTACGCGAGATACCGATCTTCCTTCAGCCGTATACGGCCGACCACTACGACGTCGCCAGCTTCACCGACGAAGGGGCGCGACCCTTGCTTCGCCATCTGCGGCACCCGCCTGAGCAGAGGCACCCGCCAGGCTAGCCCGCACGAGGTTCGCCTCGGGCGCCTGGAGCGAGTCGTAGATGCGAAGCGCCTGCCGCCACAGCACTACTGCCTTCTCGCGAAGTCCTGCACCGGCAGCGGCCTGCCCGAGGTTACGGTAGGCCCTGGCCTGCTCATAGGAGCTTTCGCAGGACTTGGCCAGGTCAAGGGCTCGCAGTGCCCATGACTCGGCGGCGTCGTGCTCGCCTTGGTCAAGGTAGGCCTCGCTGAGGCAGTTCATCGCCATAGTCTGGTCGAGGGGCAGGTCCAGGCCGGCGAACGCGCGCCTCGCGGTCTCCAGGTGAGCGATCGCCGAGCCGTGCCCGCCGAGGGCAATCTCGTTGAGCGCGATGCTGCGCATGGTGATCGCGGCGTTCCTGTCAGCGGCGTGCCGCTGGTAGAAGGCCAGGGCCAGCACGTTCAGGCGCAGTGATTCCGCGTAGTCGCCCTGGTAATAAAGGACGGACGCATGGTTCGCGATCGCGTTGTTGACCCCGTGCTGATCGCCGGAGCGCTCGAAGAGGCTCCTGGCCCGCATGAAATGCTCATCGGCCTGCCGCAGGCTGCCCTTCTCCATCAAGGCCAGGCCCAGGTTGTTGCGGGTAACCGCCTCGGCAGCGACGTCAGCCGCGCTGATCGATCCCGCCAAGGCGATCTCGTGAGTCACGATCCAGTCATCCCAGCTCTTGGCCAGGAAGAAGAATCCCCTTAGCTCGAAGGCCAGCCGCCAGGTGAATGGTGCCGCCCGCAGTTCGCTCGCGACGTGGCAGAACTCGATCAGGTTGCCGAGTTCGGCGGAGATCCAGGCCACAGCGTCCTGATAGGTGTGCAGGCGCGGCCCGGCCGGCGGTCTGGTCGCATCCGAGGGCTCAACCGAAGGGAACTCGGGCCGGTAACGATGCGGGGTGATCAGCGAGTCTGCCGCGATCAGGGTCTGGTGAGCCCAGGCCAGCAGGCGCCGGACCGCGGCCAGGCGATCATCCTCGGGCACCGTCGTCAGGGCCAGCCGTGCCGCGTAGGCGCGAACCAGGTCATGGAACCTGTACCTTTGCTGGCCGTCACGGTAAATCAGGTGCGAGTTGGCCAGCCGTTCGAGCTCACGCGCGGCCCGCGCGTCATCCAGGCCGGCCAGCGCGGCCGCCGCGTACGTGCTCCAGTCCGTGCCCGGATAGCGGCCGAGCAGCGCGAACATTCGCCGGGTCGGCTCAGGCAGCCCGGCCACGCTGACGTTGAAGGCGGCGGCCACGCTCCGCTCGCCGT
>DATJLT010000187.1:0-27328 GCA_035509195.1 Streptosporangiaceae bacterium
AGGGAGATGAATCTGATCCTCCTCACCATCGCTCACCCGAATTTCCGGATCACTGTGGAGGATCGCTGGTTCTGGCGCCGGCCGCGTTACCAGGCTGTCCGCGCCAACCCAGCCGAGCCCGGCCTCTACTGCCTAATCACCACCGACCCCGACGAACTCAACGACGCCCTCACCGCCGATAAGGCCCACCGCCCCTGCCCGCCCCCATGAACGCCCGACCAGGCCCGCCGCCTGCGGCACCCCCGCCCAGACTGCCCTTTCCGCCAACCCAGCCGCCGGCCCAGCCGGGCTGATGATTCACTGGCTCACTGACCTGACCGGCTGACTGAGAGGGGCACCTGCCCATGCACTGGCTGATCGCCCGCCTGTGGCACCTGATGCGCGGCACCGTGCAGTGGCGCGTCCTGTGGCTCGCCCACGCCAAGTTCATGATCGGCGTCACCGGCGTCGTACGGAACCACGACGGGCACGTGCTGCTGCTGCGCCACCGGCTGTGGCCAGAGGGCAAGCAATGGGGCCTGCCCACCGGCTACGCCAAAGCCGGCGAGTCGTTCCCCGACACCATCATCCGCGAAGTCCGCGAGGAAACCGGCCTGACCGTCACCGTCGGAGACCTCGCCCGCCTGAAAAGCGGCTACCGGCTCCGAGTCGAAGTCGCCTACGAAGCCCGCCACGCCGGCGGCGACCTCAAACTCGGATCACTCGAAATCCTCGACGCCCGCTGGTTCCCCGCCGACGCCCTCCCGCCAGGCGTCCTGGACTCCCACCTGGCCCTCATCCGGGGAGAACCCGCCAGTTAGCACTACGGAGGCATCATGCCGTTACCGCTCGCCCCCGGCGAACACCTCGCCGGAACCCCCGACCAGCGCCGTGCCTTACGCCGCGCCCTGCACGCGCTCCGCGCCCGCCCCGACCCCGGCCAAACCCACCCCGCCCTGTTCCTGAAAACCCTCGCCAACCTGTTAACCAGCCCGCCGCCATTCCTCGACCCCGGCGTACTGCATGCCGGGCTGACCGAAACCAGCCGCCGCTACCGCGAACTCGGCATCGCCGGTCTCCTGCCGCCCGACCGGACGTTTATAGGCACCGCCTCCGCCGACCCCGCTGCGTTCGGCGGATTCCACCACCCGGGGCAGGGATACCGGCACTGGCAGATGACCGCCGTCATCACCCGCTACGGCCCCCTGCACAACCCGCAGTCACCCGATCCGCGCCTGGCCGCGCTCGACCTGATCCGCGCCTACGCCCACGATAGCCTGCACTACGCCAGCAGCCGCTGCTACCAGTGGCACCCGGACGGCACCCGGCTGGTCAGAGTCCGCTACGGCATCAACTTCCGCCGCCCAGACGGACGCCCCTACTCCGTCCCCGATCCCCCAGGCAGCCCTTCCACCCGAAACCTCGGCATCATCATCGAAGCAGCCACCGACCGCGAAGCCCGCGCCATCACCGCCCGCACCGCCCGCCTCCAGGCCATCACCCCGCCGCCCGACGACCCCGACCGCGCCGAGTACCGCGACGCCACCGGCCAGCTCACCACCGCAGACCTCGCACGCCACGCCGCCGCCCCGGAGCCCGGCGGCCCGGCCGGGTTCCTCGCCCGCATGACCGCCTACGAGCGCACCATCGCCCTGCGCTACACCGCGTTTCTCGCCGAACTCAGCCCCGCCAGCCCCGCCAGCCTCCACGCCGCGATCCTCCGCGCCATCATCACCGGATCGCTCACCGAACTGTGCCGCATCCTCAACCAGCACCACGGACCCGCAGCCTTCGCCCGGCTCTTCAAGACCACCGCCTACACCAGCTCACGGACCCAGCATTTCGGTTTTGACACCACGCCCTATACGACCCCTATCTTCCCATTTGCCTGTTGCCAAGGCAGAGACCAGCGATCCCGCTAAGGACGGCCGCGCCCGCGAGGCCGGTAACCAGTCCGGCATGGTGCGACAGCCAGAGCTGAGCCGAGCGGTCGTGCGACCGGTCGCTGAACTCGCCTTCGGCGCCGTAGTCGTGACCGCCGGCACCGTCGAGCGGTTCGTCGAGGTTGCCCGGGCGCCCCTTGTCGTCTTTTTTCTCTGTCTGCTGCGAGTCGTAACCGGTCCTGGCCAGGTACCGGTCGAGTACGGCAGGAGCGATCCGGTTCGCGATCAGGGTCGCCGCCGTTGACCCGCCGACCCAGTACATACGGCGGCGCGGGTGATCGGCCGCGTAAACGATCCCGCGGGCCGCTAGTTCCGGCTGGTAGATCGGGGGCACCGGCTGCGGCTGCCTGGGCAGCCGCGACCTGACCCAGGAGAACTGCGGCGTGTCGACCGCCGGCATCTGGACGACAGTGACCTGGATGCCTGCTTGCTCATGCAGCAGTTCGCAGCGCAGCGAGGAAGTGAAGCCGCAGATGGCGTGCTTCGCGCCGCAGTATGCGGATTGCAGCGGGATGCTTCGCTCGCCGAGCGCGGAGCCGACCTGGACGATCGTGCCGTGGTAGCGCGGCCGCATCAGGCCAAGCGCGACCATCGTGCCGTTTACGAACCCCAGGTAGCTGACCTCGGTGACGCGCTTGAACTCGGCGGGCGTGATCTCGGCGAACGGAGCGAAGACCGACGCGAACGCGACGTTCACCCAGATGTCTACCGGGCCGAGTACGTCCTCGATCTTCTTTGCTGCCGCCTCGAGTTGCTCGAAGTCCGCGACATCGGCTTCCGCCGCGCAAGGCGTGCCTCCAGCTTGCTTCACTTCGTCGGCGGCGGCAGACAGTCCGGTGCTGCCGCGTGCGATAAGCCCGACCCGGTCTCCCCGCCTGGCGAACTTGAGTGCGGCCGCACGTCCGATGCCGGCGCTGGCCCCGGTGATGACGACGGTCTTAGCCATGGTGAACCTCCTTGCCGCTAGTTTCGGCGGCGGCTACCCGCCGGGCTGGGCGGCAAACCACTGACCTGGTTTAACCGCTTGCCTGCCGGGCAGTTGCGCTGGGCATTGAACAGGAGGCGGGATGCTCAGCGGAACGATGCGGCGAAGCGCACACCGGACTAGCGCGCATGGCCGGCGGGCAGCGCGATCGCAGCCATTGAAGCTGCTTGGCCGGGCCGGCTTCGCGGCCAGGGGCGTCCTGTACGTCGTGATCGGCTGGATCGCGATCGAGATCGCGCTCGGTCAGGGCGGGACTTCTGCGGACAACCGAGGAGCGCTTGAAGCGGTCGGGTCGACGCCGGTCGGCTCGGTGCTGATCTGGCTGCTCGGCATCGGCTTCGCCGGGCTGGCGCTCTGGCGCCTCGCGCAGGCGGCCGCAGGCGGCCCGACGGCCGACGAGCACAAGCTCACCGCCAGGCTCGCGGCGGTCGGCAAGGCCGCCGTGTACGGCTTCCTTTCTTACGAAACCTTCAGGTACGCGATCGGCTCAGGCGCCCCGAAGGCAAGTGACCGGCAGTCAGTCGACGCGACCGCCACCTTGATGCGTTATCCGGGCGGGCAGGCTGTGGTGATCATCGTCGGCTTCGTCCTGATCGGGGCCGGGATTTACCTGGCCTGGCAGGCGTGGCGAAGGAAGTTCCTCAGGTCGCTTGAGACCGGCCGCCTGACGGCCACGCAGCGCCGGTTCGCGATCGCGCTCGGCGAAGTCGGCGGCATCGCCAGGGGCGTGGTCTTCGCCGCTGCGGGCGTCTTCCTCGTCATCGCCGGTGCTCAGCACAATCCTGGCCAGGCCAAGGGCCTCGACGCCACGCTTCGCTCGTTCGCCCATACTCCTGCCGGGCCGTTCCTGCTCGTCGTCGTCGCGGCCGGCCTGATCGCCTTCGGCGGATACTCCTGTCTCGAGGCCGGCTGGCGCCGCGTGTAGCGGCAGGGCTCGCTGATGAGGGCTGGGTCTCAGCCGGGCGGCCTGGCGTGGCATATTTCATGGCATAACATAAAAGTCGTCACATGGTGAATCTCGTAACCCTGGAGCGGCGTGGAAGTTACCGTAGTCGTCCGGGCCGCGGAGACTGATGACCTCGCTCGCGACTTGCTTGCCTGGCTGGATGAAGCGAACGAATCCTGGGATGCCGTCAGGCTGGCCGAGAAGGAGCCGATGCGCGGCACCCTCGGTGCGCTCGCGGACACCGTGCAGATTGTCATCGGCTCTGTGGGATCGGCCTCGGCGCTAGCTTTGTCAATAGTGAGCTGGCTTCAATACCGTAAGCCAGAGATCAGCATCAACGTCCGGGTGGGCGAGAGCCGGGCGGCGAAGGAAGTCCAGGCCAGCGGAGCCCAGGCGGATCAGGACGCCGCCCGCTCAGAGTTGGCCGCATGGCTGCTGAGCGCGCTCGACGCGGAAGAAGCCGGCCGGGGAAACCAAGGCGATGTCGACTGACGGCGACCGCGGCATTCTGTCACGTCCCGGCAGCCGTGCTTTGCTCGTTGGCTGCGGGCATCATGCGACCGGATCCCGGCTGCCGGACGTGCCCGCGGTCGGCCGGACGATATTAGACCTCGGACAGGCGCTCGCCAACACGTGTCAGCTTGCCCCGTCGCAGCTGGCCATCCTGACGAACCCGCCGAGCCCGCGGGAAATCGGCGTCGCGCTGACCGAGTCCGCCGCAGCGGCAACCGACACTCTGCTGATCTACTACGTCGGTCACGGCCTGGTCGGCGCGGACCGCCAGCTTTACCTGGCCACGCGGGCAACGACCGACCTGAATCGCGGCATCGCCTCCCATCAGGCCCTGGCCTATGCCGACATCCTTCCCGTGATCGCCGGCTCGCCGGCGCGGCTCGCCGTGATCGTCCTGGACTGCTGCTTTTCCGGGCGGGCCTACGGCCAGCGGACCGGAGACGGCGGCGAGGCGTTCAACGCCACCCGTCGGCACGGGATTTACCTGATGACGGCGACCGGGAGCGACGAACTGGCGTGGGCGCCTGACGGCGAGCGCCATACCTCGTTTACCGGTGAGCTGATCAGCCTGCTCGAGCGGGGCGATCCGACCGGCCCGCCGTGGCTGACGCTGGACAGCATCTACCGCGCACTTGACCGCGCTTTGCAGGCCAAGGGCGCTCCCCGGCCCCGCCGCCAGGCAGCAGACACCGGCGACACGCAACTGTTCACGCTCAACCGCGCCTACCAAGCGCCCGCGCCCATGCGGCTGCCAGGACTGGTTTCAGCCGATGACCAGGCACCTAGCCCCTACCAGGGCCTGAAGCCCTTCCGAGCCGCCGACGCGCCGTACTTCTTCGGCCGCGAAGCGATGACCGAGCAGTTGCGTGACCGGGTCGCGAGCTGGGATGGCCGGCTGATCGTCGTCACTGGCCCGTCGGGTTCCGGAAAGTCGTCGCTCTTGTGCGCGGGACTGGTAGCCACCATCGAGAACGGGACAGTGGCTGCCGTAGCACGGTCCTGCGTCCTGTTCACGCCTGGCGCGGACCCGGTTGGCCGAGTTTCCCGCGGCTTGCGAGCTGCGCAGGAGGCGTCAGGCACCGGATCTGTGGTCGTGGTCGATCAGCTGGAAGAACTGTTCACGGCGGGGGCATCTGAAGCGGAGAGGCAGGCGTTTATCACCGAGCTCGCGGGGGCCGCGGAGGACCGGCCCGTCGTCCTCGGCCTGCGCGCCGATTTCTTCGGCCACTTCCTGCGGTACCCGAGCCTGGTCCAGGCACTTGAGCGCCCGGTCATCGTCGGCCCGATGAGCCAGACGGAACTGGCCGAAGCCATCGAGGGACCGGCCCGGCTGGCTGGCCTTTCCCTGCAGGAAGGGCTCTCCGATCGCTTGCTCCACGACCTTGGCGCGCTCGACAGCGGGAGCACAGCCGCTGCCGCAGGCACTCTTCCCCTGCTGTCGCACGCGCTGCTGGCCACCTGGCAGCATCGCGCGGGCGGCGCGCTGACGCTCGACTCGTACTTCGCCACCGGCGGCATAGACGGAGCCGTTGCGCAGACCGCCGACACCATCGTGCGGAACCTGCCCGAGGCCGAGCGCGCGGTCGTCAGGTGGCTGCTGACCCGCATGGTCAGGATCGGTGACGGGACTGACCATAGCCGCCGCCGGGTTCCGCTCGACGAATTGCTGCCACCGGACGGTGACACCCGCCGAGCCGCGAGGCGTGCTGTACTCGATCAGTTCATTGCCGCCCGGCTGGTCACCGCCGACGACGATACGGTCACCATCACCCACGAAGCTCTCATCCGGGCATGGCCCGCGCTCAGCGCCTGGATCGACGAAGACTTCGCGGGCCTGCTGCTGCGGCAGCAGCTGATCGAGGCCGCCGCGGCCTGGGAAAGCGAAGGCCGCGATCCCGCCGCTCTCTACCGCGGTCAGCGACTTGCCGTGGCCGCCGACTGGGCCGCCGAGCCAGGTCACCTGGATGACCTAGGCGAGCGGGCAACCCGGTTTCTGCAAGCCAGCCTGGCGCACGATGCGGCGGCCAGGCTCGCCGCCCGGCGCCGGGGGCGGCAGCGCCGCGTCGTAGCCGGCGCCCTCGCGGTCCTGCTCCTGGTGGCGGCGCTGGCGGGCGGCGCGGCCTGGCAGCAGCGGCGTACCGCCGCCGCCGCCGAGCGGACAGCCACGGCGGGTCGCCTGGTCAACCTGTCGGGGGAGTTGCGTACCAGCCACCCGCGCACGGCGCTGATGCTCGCGGTCGCGGCGGCGATCGCCGGGCCGTCAGCCGAGGTCAGAGCCAGCCTTCTTCAGACGCTGACGGAGTCGCAGTACTTCGGCACTCTCGGTGCCGCTCACGGAATGGTGAGTTCTCTTAACTTCAGCAGCACCGGATGGCTGGCGACCAGCGATGGCGCAACCGTCAGCATCTGGAATGTCTCCTCCCGACGTCGGCTCGGCAAGTTCGAGCCAACCGGCCAGCACGTAGCATCGGTCGCCTTCAGCCCTGGCGGCACGATCCTTGCGGTCTCCACTGATACCGATACGGCGGTCACGGTGACCTTGTGGGCCATGTCGCAACCGCGGCATCCCAGGCTGCTGGCGAAACTGCCGGTGAAGGGCACCGACGGGCTCATCTGGCCGCCGGTCGTTGATTTCGATCCGGCCGGCCCGCTGCTCGCGGCGAGCAACGGCGCGCTGAACGCCACCTTGTGGAACATCAGCAATCCGAGCCGGCCGCGCCAGACGGCCAGGCTGACCAGTCCCACCGGCCCCGTGTACTCGATGGCATTCCGGCCGGACGGCAGGCAGCTAGCGGTCGGCAGCGACGAGGAAACGACGAGCTTCTTCCACGTCTCGGCTCGGGGAATGATTCGCCCCTGGTCGAAGGCGGTCTTCTCGGGCGCACCAAGCGGCGGCGTCTACGCCGTCGGGTACAACCCGGAGGGGACGATCTTCGCCGCCGCCAGCGGACCTGATGTCCGGCTGTGGGACCTGGCGAACCCTTCGCGCCCGGTCGTTTACAAGAATCTCGATGACCAGAGCGCCACCATCGAGGCGCTGGCCTTCTCCCGTCAGGGCAACCTGGTCACCGTCGGCCAGGACGGCGGTGGGTACGTGTACACGCGAGGTTCTGGCGGGGGAAGCCAGGTCCAGTCCGCGGTTCTGAGCGGCAGCGCGGGCGGCATTTACGCGGTCGCCTTCAGCCCGGACGGGAGCACGATAGCGACCGGGGACGCGGCCGGAGAGATAAACCTCTGGCGAACGCGCAGCCTTGCCCAGCCTCAGCCGTTCGCCGTCGCCCAGACCGTTCACGCCTACAACTCCGCTGCCTATTCACCCGGCGGGACGGAGCTCGTGGCGGCCGGGGCGGACAGCACGCTCGAATCGTGGGATACCGCCGGATTTTCCCTGCCGGCGGCGACGGGAAGCACGACTGTCCCCACCGACAACGGAACGCAAGCCCATCTCGCCACCATCGGAGAAAGCGGAGTCACTTCTGCCGCCTTCAGCCCTGACGGCCGGCTCTTCGCGACGTCGAGCTTTGAGCATGCGGACTTCGGCGGACTGGCAATGATCTGGGCGGTCACCGCATCGGGGCCATTCGTCAGGAAGTCCGTGCTCGGCGGGAAGACCGCTTATGACGCCGTGGCGTTCAGCCCCGATGGCCGGCTGCTGGCGGCCGGCGCCACCACGGTCGGCCGAAAGGGGAGCGTCGGCGTCGTCGTTCTGACCAACGTAAGCGACCCGGTTCATCCTCACCAAGTCGCGGTCATCCGCACACGCTCGACTGCCGTCAACTCCGTGGCCTTCGACAGCCAGGGTGACCTGCTGGCCGTGGGCCTTGACTCAGGCGCCGGCCTGTGGGACGTCAGGAATCCGGCCAGACCGCGCTCGCTGGCAGCGGTGACGACTCAGGGAACCTCCGGCTCTGGCGTGGCTCTCAGCTCTAATGGGCGCCTGCTCGCGGTGGGAGATGAAGACGGCAGCGCCACGCTGTGGGATGTCGCCGATCCAGCTCGTCCGGTACGCCTGAGCGTTCTGGATGCGAATACTGGCCGGCTTGAGTCAGTCAGGTTCAGCCCGAACGGCAAAGAGCTGCTCACGGCCGGCGACGACAGGACCGCGGTGCTGTGGGATATCGCGGATCCGGCTGATCCCGTTCTGCTCGCCACGCTCGCCGGCGATACCCGGCCTGTTTACGCGATTTTCGGCCCGGCGGATACAGAGGTAACGACCGCGAGCCAGGATGGTCAGGTTCAGTGGTGGAACCTGGCTGACCTGGCCTCGGCTGAGTCCAGGCCGGTGGCGCTGGCCTGTTCGATCCTCGGGCAGGTCCGGCGGGCAGAATGGTCGCCCTACGTCACCGCCGCGATTGGCGACCGAATCTGCGAAGGCCGCTAGCGGGCAGAGGCAGTCCCGCAGGCAGGCCAGGCTGACCCCATCAAACCGGGTTTGCTGGCGCTTCAAAGGCGAAGTCCGTCGCGCTGGCTTCTGCCGACAGCCAGGCGGCGCATTCAAGCATCGCCGCGTGCACGAAGGCCTGCGGCAGGTTCCCGCGGAGCTGGCGCTGGCCCACGTCGTATTCCTCCGTGTACAGGCCGGCCGGGCCGCACGCCGCCCGGTTGCGCTCGAACCATCGGGCGGCCTCGGCGGACTCGCCGCGCATCGCCAGTGCCTGCGCCATCCAGAAGCCGCATAGCAGGAAAGCGCCTTCTGATTTGTGGAGTGGCCGCGAGTCGTGCCTGAACCTGTACAGGTAGCCGTCGTCAGCAAGCTGTTCGCGTACGGCCCTCAAGGTGGCCAGGCTGCGCGGGTCGTCAACGGGCACCGCTCCGCGGATCATCGGCAGCAGCAAAGAGGCGTCGGTCCGCTCGTCGCCGGGGGAGCGCTGCCAGCGGCCCTCCTCGTGCACGCAGTCGGGCAGGCTGGCGAGGATTTCGTCGGCGAGCGCGCTCCAGCGGGCGGCCTGCCTGTAGCCGTAACCGCCAGGGCTACCTGAGGCAACGGCGGCGATGGACCGCAGTCCGGCGACGCAGGTCAGCCTTGAATGCGCCCATCGCTCGTCATCGATTTCCCATAGGCCGGCGTCGGCCTTCTCCCAGCGCTGCCCGATCGCCGCGACGACGGTCTCGACGGCTCGCCAGTTCTCGCCAGTGAGCCGGTCAAGGCGGGCTGCCGCGGCCAGCACGTTGAGCACTTCCCCCAGGCAGTCGAGCTGGAACTGGCTGCGCACCCGGTTCCCGGCCACGGCTATGCCGCCCGGGTAGCCGCGCAGCGGCAGCGTGCGCTCGCCTGGAATCTTCTGGCCGGTGATCGTGTAGGCGGGCTCAAGGTCGGAGCCGTCTTCGAGCACCCGCTCGGTCAGGAAGCGCACGGTGCCGTCGAGCAAGGGATGCTCGCCGTGAGCCGCGATTGCCATCCCGCTGTAACACTGGTCGCGGATCCACGCGAAGCGGTAGTCGTAATTGCGGCCGCCTTCCATGCGCTCAGGAAGAGAGGTCGTGGCCGCCGCCACCATGGCCCCGGTCGACGAGGTCAGCCCGCGCAGCACCGCGTAGGCGTGCCTGGCATCGCGCACGGCGATCAGTCCCGCGCAGTCGGGGACTACGCGGGACCAGGCATCCCGCGTCGCCTGCCAGAGGCCTTCAGGGTCGGGCGGCTCGTCATCGAGCACCTGGTCGGCGAGCTCAAGTACCAGGTCATGATGGCCGCCCTCGGGGAGGCTGATCACGAGCGAGAGCGCCCCGTCGTCACTCTGGCTTGCCTTGGCCGCACCGGTCCACCTGAACCTGATCCGGCCGCTGCGCCCGGACCAGACCCCGCCTGACCGCTTGAGGTCGCGCATCTCATCGCGCCCGAATCCGGCGGCGATATCAAGTTCAACCCGCACCTTCGCGGGGCCCTCGACGGCCTCGATCCGCCGCATGATCACGCAGCGGCCAGGATCGGCGGGCATGGCCAGCGCCTCCCGGCACTCCGTCACGCCGCCGCCCGTCCACCGGCTATGCCAGATCAGGCTGCCGTTCTCGTAGTAACCGCCCCACACATACCAGCGGTCGGCGGGAGTCACCGTGTAATGTCCCGGCCCGCCGAGCAGTTGAGCGAACGCCGCGGGGCTGTCCCAGCGAGGGACGCACAGCCAGTCAATGGTGCCGTCAGGTCCGATCATGGCGCCGCGCTCACCGTCGGCGATAAGCGCGTACTCGCGAAGCACGCGAGGCTGAGTCAGTTCGTTCATCAACGGCAACTGTCCGCTCAGGCGGACAGGAAACCTCGCTCGCGGAGCCTTTCAGTCCTTGATGACCTGCACGGACGGATCGATCTGGCGCAACTGGTCCTCGACCGCGCGCATGTAGGGCCGGAAGAACCGGCCGTCGTTGACGAATCCGAGCCTGGTGGCATTCGATGCCAGCCACATCACGCACAACGTGTGGTCCCCGTCGCGGCCGAGGATCTCGAACTTGACCTCGGAGCCGATCGCGCCGTCCTGCTCGGCCGTCGCGGTCTGTGACATGGCGGTGGCCATCGCTATCACGCCCTTGCGGCCGGCGTAAACCGCGATCGCGCCGTCGCTGGTCCGCTTGATGTTCCACTTCGCGCGAAGGAGCACGCCGCCACCGCTGGTGAACGCGTTCGCGAACGCCTGGACGCAGTTGGCAGGCGGAGCAGCGACCCGATATCGCCAGGTCTTTCGGTGATCAAACACGCTGCCGACGGTGACGCTGACGGGAGCCTGGCGAGACTGCGTGCCCAGCTTGGCCTGGAATTCCTGAGCGGCAAGCGCTACCTTCTCCGCCTTGGCCCGCTCCGCTGCCTCTTTCGCCTTGCGCTCCTCCTCCCGCTTGCGCTCAGCCTCGGCCGCCTTGGCCGTCCTGAGTTTCGCCGCGGCCTCCTGCCCTAGGCTCAGAACAGACTCAGGCGCCAGCGAGCTCAGCAGCCTCGTAAGCTGATCGGAGGCTCCGGCAACGGAGATCGACCCGCCGTCTGACGTCGCGAAGTCCACGGACTTTGGTTTGCCGTCAAAGGTGGTCTTGGTCTTGGCCACGGTCAACTCCTCGCGGTCAGCGGACGCGATCGTAAAGGTTTCCGCGCCTTTGCCGTTCGGGCCTTTGAGCAACAGGAAGATCGCCCGCCGCGCCGTCACCACGACCGAGCCAGTATTGGCGTAACCTCGGGCTTTGCCGTGCTTCATCGACAGTGAGCGGCAGTTGTAAGTACGGTACAAAGGCTCGTCCTGACCGGTCGGCGCGAGTTCGAGGCGGCGCCCGGCCGCGGGCCTGCTCAGGCTGACCTGAAGGTCAGCTATTTTACCCCCGTTTTCCCGTATGCCTAGTTTATAGCTGCCAGTCCGCATAGTCCCCTCCACGTTAGCCAGATAAGCTGAATGCTGGCACAATGCCGTACTTACCAGACGCCTTTAGTTATCCGGGATTTTCCGGATCTTGGCTCGCGCGGCAGGCGGTTCTGTGTAAGGCGGCGGGACCCGGGTAGCGGCGGCACATGACCCGCTACGGATATTTCTCTCATCAGAAGAGCACGCCCCACGACAGGCTGCGGGCGGCGTGACCGGCATGGACACGAGATCGCTCAGGTCCGACCTGGTCAGGCACGTCGACGGCGAGGTCCGTTTCGACGAGGGAACACGGGCGGCCTACGCGCAGGACGCATCCAACTACCGGCAGGTGCCGATCGGCGTGGTGGTGCCACTGGACGCCGAGGCCGCTGTCGCCGCGATCGCGGTCTGCCGTCAGCACGACGCCCCCGTGCTGTCGAGAGGCGGCGGTACCAGCCTGGCCGGCCAGTGCTGCAACGAGGCGGTCGTCATCGACTGGACCAAATACTGTCACCACGTGGTGAGCGTCGATGCCGGCGCGAAGACCGCGATCGTGCAGCCAGGCGCGGCGCTCGACAAGGTCAACGACGCGCTTGCACCGCGAGGCCTGATGGTAGGCCCGAAGCCATCGACGCACGTGAGCTGCACGATCGGCGGCATGATCGGCAACAACTCGTGCGGCTCGACCGCGCAGGCTTACGGGAAGATGGCCGACTCGGTCAGGAGGCTTGAGATCGCCTGTTACGGTGGCCTGCGCACCTGGGTCGGTGCGACCAGCGATGCCGAGTACGAGGCGATCATCGCGGCCGGCGGTGACAAGGCCGCGCTCTACCGGCGGCTGCGCGAGATCAGGGACAGCCACCTCGGCGTCATCCGCACGGGTTACCCGAAGATCCCGCGCCGGGTGTCCGGCTACAACCTCGACCACCTGCTGCCAGAAAAGGGTTTTCATCTCGCCAGGGCGCTGACGGGAAGCGAAGGCACGCTCGTCACCGTGCTCTCGGCCGAGCTTGACCTGGTCGAAGTGCCGCGTTGCCGGTCGCTTGTCGTGCTCGGGTACCCGGATATCGCCGCCGCCGCAGATGCGGTGCCGCTCGTAGTGCGGCATGATCCCCTTGCCGTCGAGGGGCTCGACGACCGCCTGATCTCGCTTGAACGCGAAGAACACCTGTCAGGCGACGCGCTCGACAAGCTTCCTGAGGGGTCGGGCTGGCTGATGATCCAGTTCGGCGGCGACTCGAAGGACGAGGTGGAGCAGCGTGCCCGCGCGCTCATCGACGAGCTCAACTCCGATTCGGAAACGGACCGCCGGCCGCATGCCGCTTACCTTGAGGACCCGGCGGTCGAGGACGCACTGTGGCACGTGCGTGAGGCTGGCCTCGGCGCGACCGCTTACCCGCCGGGAAAGCACGAAACACACGAAGGCTGGGAAGACGCTGCCGTCCCGCCCGATCAGCTCGGTGATTATTTGCGGAAATTCCGCGACCTTCTAGTGAAGCACGACTATCACGGTGCGTCACTGTACGGGCACTTCGGGCAAGGCTGCGTGCACACTCGCATACCATTCGAGTTGCGCACCGCTGAAGGGATCGCCAGGTACCGGCTGTTTGTCGAAGAGGCGGCCAACCTAGTCATTGACTACGGCGGATCGCTGTCAGGCGAGCATGGCGACGGGCAGTCGCGTGGCGAGCTGCTGTCACGGATGTTCGGCCCCGAGCTGATGCGAGCCTTCGGCGAGTTCAAGGCCGCTTTCGATCCCGGCAACCGGATGAATCCTGGCAAGGTCGTAGACCCGCGCAAGCTCGACGAGAACCTGACGCTTCGCGGGTGGTTCCCTCGGGAGCCCCGTACGTTCTTCAGCTATCCGCAGGACGGCGGCTCATTCTCTGCCGCCGCTTCCCGCTGCGTCGGGGTGGGCAAGTGCCGAGGTGACGAGGGCGGCGTGATGTGCCCGAGCTACCGGGTGACCAGGGAAGAGGAGGACGCGACGAGGGGACGGGCGCGGCTGCTCATGGAAATGGTGCGCGGCGACGTCATTGCCGACGGCTGGAAGTCGGCGGAGGTACGCGACGCGCTCGACTTGTGCCTTGCCTGCAAGGCCTGCCGCAAGGAGTGCCCGGTGGACGTGGACATGGCCACCTACAAGGCCGAATTCCTTGCCCATCACTATCACCGCAGGCTGCGGCCGATGTCGCATTACTCGATGGGCTGGCTGCCTTTGCTCGCCCGCGGGGCGGCCGTAGCGCCGGGAATCGTGAACGCAATTGGCCGCGCTCCGGGGGTGGCTGGCCTTCTGAAGCTTGCTGGCGGCATCGACCGTCGCCGAGACCTGCCCGTCTTCGCGCGTGAACGGTTCACGTCCTGGTACGCCGGGCAGCCGAGAGGTAAGGGCGGGGAGCCGGTGATCCTGTGGCCGGACACTTTCACCGACAACTTCCATCCAGAGGTCGGGCAGGCGGCGGTCAAGGTCCTTTCAGCCGCCGGGTTCGAAGTCCAGGTGCCGCGCGAGCCGGCGTGCTGCGGGCTCACCTGGATCTCGACCGGGCAACTCGGGCGGGCGAAGCGGGAACTTACCCGCGCCATCAAGGTCCTGCGGCCGGCGCTTGAAGCGGGACAGCGGGTCGTCGTGCTCGAGCCAAGTTGCGGGGCGGTGTTCCGCAGCGATGCCGCCGAGTTGCTCGGCACCGGCGACGCCCGCCTGCTCGCCAGGCAGACCAGGACCCTCGCCGAAATACTCGCCGAGGCGGACTGGAAACCGCCGGCCGCCGCTGGCCGTGGCCGGTCAGCGATCGCGCAGGTGCACTGTCATCAGCATGCCATCATGGGATTCGGGCCTGATGCCGAACTGCTGAAGTCATCGGGTGCGGACATCGAGGTGCTCGATGACGGGTGCTGCGGCCTCGCGGGCAACTTCGGCTTCGAGCGCGGTCACTATGAGGTTTCCGTCGCCTGCGCGGAACGCGGCCTGTGGCCGGCCGTGAAGGACGCCGCACCGGGGACGGCGATCCTGGCTGACGGCTTCTCCTGCCGGACCCAGATCGAGGCCGGGCACCTTGGCCGGCAGGGAATTCACTCGGCACAGTACCTCGCCGGCCTGCTCGGATAGCTCGGCCTGTCTCGCGGGGCTGCTCAGCGGTTCAGGCGCTGAGGGCCTCGTCCTTCTCGGCACCGGCACCGGCGCCGGCGTCTGTGCAGTAGGCGACTACCTCGTCCAGGGAGACGCCGAGCGCCGCGGCCAGCGCGGCGACGCTGAAGAACGCCGGGGTCGCTATGCGTCCCGTCTCGATCTTGCGCAGGGTCTCTACCGGCACCCCTGAGCTTGCCGCGATCTCCGTCATGCTGCGCGAACCGCGCGCCTGGCGCAGGAGCAGGCCGAGTCGCTCACCGCGGGCACGTTCCTCAGGGCTCAATGGCGGCCTCACCATACCGTGATAGTAATACCGGTATAGTTATACCGGAGGCGCGGGGAGGCGCGGGAGGCACAGGGAGGTCAGGTTGGTCGAGTACAAGACGCCGGGCGAGGTCGACGCGATGCACGCGGCCGGGCAGGTGACGGCCAGGATCCTGGCTGCTGTCCGTGCGCAGGCAGCGCCTGGCGTGTCGCTGGTCGAGCTAGACGCCATGGCCAGGGACGTGCTCGCCGGGGAAGGGGCAACCTCGCCGTTCCTCGGCTACAAACCCGCGTTCGCCAGGTCGGCGTTTCCTGCGGTGATCTGCGCCTCGGTCAATGACGCTGCCCTGCATGACATCCCGGGAAGGTACCGCCTCCGCGACGGTGACCTGCTCAGCGTCGACTGCGGTGCCGTACTTGATGGCTGGGCTTCTGACGCCGCGGTTTCCTTCCAGGTCGGGCGGCAGCGGAAGGCAGACACCAGGCTGATCGCGACGGCGACCGAGGCGCTGCGGGCAGGGATCGCGGCCGCCGTACCCGGCGGCCGCCTGGGTGACATCTCCGCCGCGATCGGCGCCGTCGGCCGCGCGGCCGGGTACGGCATCTGCACCGACTTCGGCGGTCACGGGGTCGGCCGCGCCATGCACGAGGATCCGCATGTCCCGAACGACGGCAGGGCTGGTCGCGGCCTGAACCTCAGGCCCGGCCTGGTCATCGCCATCGAACCCTGGTTCCTCGCGGGCGGCATCGACGCGTACAGAATCGACCGCAACGGCTGGACCATCCGCAGCTCGGACGGCAGCCGCGCTGCGCACGTTGAGCACACCGTCGCCATCACTCCGGACGGACCTCGTGTGCTCACCGCACTACCTGGCTGAGAGCCTTGCCTGCCCAGCCCCCGTAACAGCATCGGGGAGCCACCGATGTTGTAGCCCGCCCCGGCGCGAATAGCATCGATGGCTCCGCGATGCTACGGGAACCGCATCAGGTAGCCACCGATGTCCCTGACTCCGGACCGGCAACGACAACGGAAAGCCAGCGATGCTGAGGGCGCCGGGCGCAATGCCAGGAACGCTCCACATATCGGGTCTTGACCAGCCCGCCCAGGCTGGTCAGGCCACGAGGACGCTAGGGTTCGCCAGAAAAGTCGCACAACCATCTGAATCGCCGGACAGTCTCAGTCAGTGCGATTATTCGGGTGTTGGCCCGATCCGGGCCGGCCGCTGGCGAAGTCGGGTGGCGAAGATGACATCTGGGGCGGGCGCGGGGCAGAGCGCCGGGCAGAGCGCCGGGCGGGGTGCCGGGCAGAGCGCGGGGCAGAGCGCGGGGCAGAGCGCCCGGCAGAGTGCCGGGCAGAGTGCCGGGCGGGGTGCCGGGTCGGGCAAGACGCCGGACGGCGGGCCTGGCCGGCGGAGGTTCCTGCTGATCGGCGGGCTGGCCGTGGTTGCGGCCGGGAGTGTAGGCGCGGCTGTCGCGACCGAGGGGCTTCATCACGGAGCGGCCCCGCCAGCCAGCGGCGACAGCGGCCCCCCCAGCACGAGCCCGGCCAGCACGAGCCCGGGCACGAGCCCGGCCAGCACGAGCCCGGCCACCGGCAGCAGCCCGGCGAGCACCGTCGCGGCAACCCCTCAGCTCAACGGCAGCGACTGGATCGCCCTGCGCGACAACCTGTCGACGAAGAAGCTGATCCGCCGCAGCGATCCCGGCTATGACACAGCCAAACTCCTCTTTGACCCGAAGTTCGATAGCAAGAGCCCGGCCGGCATCGCCTACTGCGCCACTCCCGCCGACGTCAGCGCCTGCCTGGCGTTCGTACGCAAGTTCAAGGTCGCGGTCGCGAACCGCTCAGGCGGGCACAGTTACGGCGGCTGGTCGAGCACGCGCGGGCTGATCATTGACGTCAGCCGCATGTCGCAGGTCAAGTTCAATGCCGGCAAGAGCACGGTAACGGTCGGCTCGGGCACCCTCCTGATCGACTTCTATAACGCCCTTGCCGCACACGGAAAGGCGGTTCCTGGCGGTTCCTGCCCGACCGTCGGCATCGCCGGGCTCGCGCTCGGCGGCGGGGTCGGAGTGATCGGCCGTAAATACGGATTGAGCTGTGACAATCTCGTCGGCGTTCAGATTGTGACCGCCGACGGTGCCGTGCACGATTGCAGCGCGACCAGCGACCAGGACCTGTTCTGGGCCTGCCGTGGCGGTGGGGGCGGCAGCTTCGGCGTGGTCACCTCGTTCACGTTCCGCACGCATCCAAAGCCCGATCTGGTGCTGATCTATTTGACGTGGCCGTGGTCGGCGGCGGCGAGCGTGATCAGCGCCTGGCAGAGCTGGGCTCCGGCGGCGCCAGACGCGCTGTGGTCCAACATGCACCTGAGCGCAGCGCCAGGCGGCAGCCCGCAGCTCACGGTAGGCGGCACCTACGCCGGTCCGGTCGGCGAGGCGGAATCCCTGCTCAGCCAGCTTTACGCGGCCGCCGGGTCATCGCCGTCGTCCACGTTCGTCCAAAGCGAGGCATACCTGACGTGCATGCTGGTAGAAGCCGGTTGTTCTGATCTTTCAGTCGCCCAGTGCCATCTGCCGAACCAGAATCCGGCCGGCCAGCTAGGAAGGCCACCGGAGTACGCCAAATCAGACTTCTATTCTGAAAAGCTTTCCGCCAATGGCATCCAGACCCTGCTCACGCAGGTCGAGCGCATCCAGGACGTGGCCGGCGCCGCGGGCGCCTCAGGGGGAGTGGCGTTTGACGCCTTCGGCGGCGCGATCAACAGGGTCAGCCCGAGTTCGACCGCGTTCGTGCACCGCAACGCCCTGTTTCTGGCCCAGTACAGCACGAGCTGGACCCCGCCGCCCGGTGCGAAGGACGCGGGCGCGGGCACGACTCCGGTCGAAAATCAGCTCAACTGGCTGCGTTCGTTCCGCGCGGCCATGCAACCCTACGCCAGCGGGCAGGCCTACCAGAACTACGCCGACCCCGACCTGGCAGACTGGCAGCGTGCCTACTACGGTGCCAATTACTCTCGGTTGCAGCAGATCAAGAAGGCCGTGGATCCGGCGAACGTCTTCAGGTTCCCTCAGTCGATCGAACTGCCCGCCTAGCCTGGTCAGTGGTGCGGCTGCAGGATGCCGAGGATCACCACCGCGATCCCGAAGGCGAGGGCGGCCGTGACAACACCGTTCTTGTACCGGTTCTTTCGGTATCCGGGTATTTTGGCCTTCGTGGATTTAACGTCCCCGTGCGCCGCGTAGGCACGGTTGGCATACCAGCCGAGCGCGAAGCCGGCGGCGAGAAACAGGAGCGCTAGTGCGTATGTGGCCGCGTTCACGGCGTTAGCGTTCCCGTTGCTTACCGCCGCACTTGCTGGATGCCGAAAAACGTCAAGATTTTTGCGCCCAAATTACATCAGGGATTACGCACCGCCAAAAGGGAGAATGTCCAATGAAGGAATCGCTGACCGCCGAGACGATCATGATCGCCGGTCACGGCGGCGACGAGATCGAGGCCTACCTGGCCAAGCCGGGCGACACCGACACGTTCGGCGGCGTCGTGGTCATTCACCACATGCCTGGCTACGACTCGTCGAGCAAGGAGATCACGAGGAAGTTCGCGGCGCACGGTTACGCCGCGATCATGCCGAACCTGTACTGGCGCGATGCGCCTGGTGCGAGTCCTGACGACGCGGCGGCAACGGCGCGCGGAAAGGGCGGCGTACCAGACGAGCGACTCGTCGGCGATGTCGGCGGCGCCGCCGACTACCTGCGCGGCCTGCCGGGCTGCAACGGCAAGATCGGCGTCATCGGCTACTGCTCTGGCGGACGCCAGTCGTTCTTGTCGGCGTGCAGCCTGCCGCTCCAGGCCGCGGTCGACTGCTACGGCGCGGCCATCGTGCACGTGTCCGAGCACGCACCGCCCACCATGAAGCCCATCGTCGGGCTGTCCAAGGACCTGTCATGCCCGCTGCTCGGCCTGTTCGGCGCGGACGACCAGTTCCCGACGCCCGCCGAGACGGCGGAACTGTCAGAAGTGCTCGACAGCTTCGGCAAGCCGCACGAGTTCCACACCTTCGAAGGCGCCGGCCACGCTTTCTTCTCACCCGACCGCCCGTCCTACCGCGTAGACGCGGCGACCAAGGGGTGGGAACTGGTCTGGGACTTCTACGGAAAGCACCTGGCCAGCTAGGGGAGTAGTCATCATGTGCACTTACCTGACGGAAAACATCGAGGCGGCTGGCAGCGGCAAAGGCGCCGATGGCTGGTTCGGGCTGAACGAGGTCAACGTCTATTTCGATCACCCCGTTCACGCGCCTGCCGACCATACCCTCAATATCGATTTCATCAATTCAGCGAAGGGTCCGTCGGCGCGCGTCGCCGTCGAGTTGACCACGGAGACCGCGCGTGCCCTCGTGAAGGCGATCGAGGCGACCCTCGCCGCGGTTCCCGCGGGGCTGGCCTAACTCGTTTCACCGGCCCGGCGATGCCTGCTGTTACGGCGTCGCCGGGCCGGCGGCGTTCTGGACGGTGCTTCGCTGTCGGTGGGTGATGGCAGGATCGGAGGAATAGAGGAGGGTCCATGAGGTTCACGGTCGAACGAGACGCGCTCGGTGAGGCAGTGGCCTTTGTTTCCCGCGTGCTGCCTAACCGCCCGGTAGTGCCATTGCTGTCGGGAATGCTGATCGAGGCGGCAAGTTCCGGTCTGACCATTTCCTGCTTCGACTACGAGGTTTCCGCGCGGTGCCGGCTCAAGGCCGAGGTGGCGGAGCCTGGCACAGCGCTGGTGCCCGGCCGGCTGCTCGCCGAGATCACCCGCAGCCTGCCCGGCCGTCCGGCCGAGTTCGCCGACGAAGGTGACGTGCTGAACCTGGTGTGCGGCAGCGCCGAATTCGGACTGGTCTGCCTGCCGCTCGAGGAGTACCCGGCGCTGCCCGATTCCCCTGCCGTGATCGGCAGCGTCGATGGTGGCGAGCTCGCGTCGGCCGTTGCCCAGGTCGCCCCGTCGGCCAGCCGCGATGACACGCTGCCGATGCTCACCGCCGTCTGCCTTGACCTGGACGGCGAGTCGCTCACGCTCGCGGCGACCGACCGCTACCGGCTCGCGGCCAGGCACGTGGAGTTCGCGCCTGCCGGCCCGGACTTCAAGTCGGTTGCCCTGGTGCCGGCGCGGGTGATGGCGGAGGCCGCGCGGGCACTAGCTGGCTCTGGCCGGGTCACGCTCGCGTTCGACGCTGGCAGCGAGGGCCTGATCAGTTTCGAGACGGCCGACCGCCGGCTGACCGCGCGGCTGATCGGCGGTGAGTTCATCAAGTACCAGAGCCGGTTCTCCGGCGAGTTCGCCTGTCATGCCGACCTGCTGGCCGCTCCCGTCATCGAGGCGGTGCGGCGTGCCGCCCTCGTCGCCGAGCGCGCGGGTCCTGTCCGCCTGTCATTTGGCGCCGGTCACGTCGTCGTGACGGCTCACGCGGAAGGCCGTGCTAGGGCCGCGGAGAAAGTGCCCGCCGACTTCGACGGCGATCAGCCGGTGATCTCGTTCAACCCGCATTTCCTGCTCGACGGCCTGGTCGCCGCGGCCTCGGCCCGCCCGCCAGTCCCGCCCGCGGATACCGCGGTCGGGTCAGAAGCCGAGCCGTCAGAAGCGGAGCCGGCGCCCGCTGAGCCCTCAGAAGCCGAGTCGTCAGAAGCCGAGCCGGCGCCCGCTGAGTCCGGGCGCATCAGGATCCAGTTCAACACTCCGGCGAAGCCGGCCCTGATCACCTGGGTCGAGCAAAACGAGTCCCGCTCAGAGGACGTCGTACCCGACTTCCGCTATCTCCTCGTCCCCCTGCGACTACCCGACCGCGTGTAGCCGAGTTCGCACCCCGCACCTCATCACGCAGCCCCGCGCCCACGTCGAGTTCCCGCGCCGCGCCCCGGCGCCTGCCCGGTCCGCGCCGCCGGGTGCGGGCCGGGCCCGCTTCAGGACGGAGTTCTCGCGCTATATGCGACCCCAAACTCTCCGTCCCGGCGGCCTGGCCGCCGGGCGGCGGTGCCGCCACCCGGCACGAACCGGGCATTTCACGTCACTAGGTCACCGGGGCATCACGCCGAACCGCCGGACCGGCTAGCTCACGCGGCAGGCCTGCAGCATCGTTGGCCACCTGATGCTGCTGGCGGGACGGGTCCAGGGACAACGGTGGTCATCTGATGCTGTCCCAGTGACGTCGCTGGAAATTCGTTGCTGTACGCCGGGGCGGGCGTACAGCATCGTTGGTCATTTGATGCTGCTGGCCGCGGCGACCCAGACGGCGCCGGTCACTCTCTGGCCCCCGCGCGGGCACAGACGGCACACGAAAGCCGAATACGTTGAGTTGATGGACGCGCCGTGGCGTTCAGGACGGGCGAAATGTGGCAAACCGGGCGCGGCAGCGAAGTGCGGCCGGAAAGTTACCAGCCCCGGCGGCCGCCGCCGGTGATCACCCGGCGCAGGATGCGGCGGAGGAACGCGAACACGGCCAGGATGATCAGCAAAGTCTTGGGCAATCCGCCGAAGGGCAGCCACAGGATGAGCAGAGTCGCAAGAACCAGCAGCGACATCGCCGTGCTGATTACGGCGAATACTCGTGCGCCTGCTCCCTGACGTGCCTGCCGGCCGCCGGCCGACACGTAGGGCTGGACCGGCGAATTCTGGGCCGGCGGCCACGGTGCCGCGTAGGGGCCGGACGCCGAGTGCGGGAGATCCTCGGCGAGCTTGGCGAGGTCCGCGTCGGTCTTGGCGGCGAACGCGGCATCGAGTCGCTCCTGGAACTCCTCCATTGTCAGCCGGCCAGCCGCGTAGTGCTCGCGCAGGCTTTCTGCCATCGCGTTCCGTTCGGCGTCGCCGATCCTGATGCCCGATCCTGCCGCCATCGGTTCCTCCTGACACTCGTCGGCGTAATAGCCGACAGCAAGACGATATATCGCAAGTCTGCGCGCGGCAAATATTTCGGCGCAGGCGGGACCAGGAAGAGCCGGGCGGCGGGGCTACGGGCCGAAGTAGCCGCTGCTGCCGGTCGCGGGATTATTGACCTGGGCGGGGACCTTGAGCTTGCCGTCGTGGGCGAAGACCAGGGTCAGCGTGATGTCCTTGCCTACGTGGAGCGGTCCTGAGTTGAGTATCTCCAGGTGCATGCCGGTGGGGTTCAGCTTGGTGACGGCATGACCCGGGAAGGTGAGCTCGTTTTCCGCTCGCGTGACGGAAACGCCAGGTGCGGCCGGGGCCAGCATGAGAACCTTGCCGCCGGCGCTGCTTCGTACAGAGAGCAGCCGGTCCGCGGGGCCGTCGTTGGAGAGAACGAAGTACGCCTCGACCGTCTTGATGCCGTTTGTCTGCATCACGTAGGCGCTGATGATGCTGATCGGCTGAGCCGGTACCTGGCTAGCCGCGCATCCGGCCAGCGTCAGGACAAGCGCGGCAGAGGCCAGGCCGGCTGCCGCACGACCGCGAACGGTGACCCGCGGCCCTGAACCGGTGCGCTCGGGCATCTTGGCCTTCTCTCACATCAACTACGGTGCGTCGTATCGCGCCGTATGGAGGATAGCCGCTTCCGCCCGCCAGCGCGCCGCCGGGTCAGCGCAGGTCGTCTTCGATCCCAGGGCACCCGACGTCGGCCTCTTGGCATCCTGATGCCGCGTCAGGACTCGCCGCGGCGATCATGGCACCGGTGATTTCGCCGAGTTGCCTGACCTGCTCGGGGGTCAGGGCGTCGATCAGCGAGCGGCGTACTTGCTCCACGTGACCTGGTGCGGCGGCTTCAAGCGCGGCCATGCCCTGGTCAGTGAGCTGGGCGATCTGCCCGCGCCTGTCGGTGGCGCAGTCAACCCTGATCACGAGCCCGCGCTCTTCGAGGCGGGACACCGCGTGGGACAGCCGGCTCTTGCTGAACGTCGAGGCCGTCGCAAGCTGGCTCATCCGAAGGGCACGGCCCGGTGCTTCCGACAAGTGGACGAGGATCTCGTAGTACCCGTGGGGGAGACCTGAATCCCTGATGAGCTGCCCGTCGACCGCTCCGAACAGCGCGTAGCACGCGGTCAGGAACTGGCGCCAGACCTTCTGCTCCTCCGCGGTCAGCCATCGGGTAGAGGTCTCCACGTTCGCCAGCTTACCGAACTAGTTGAACATTTGACAAGTCTCCGGTTCGGTGGTAATCGTTGTGTGTTCAACAAATGAGCTTTCAAGCAGTAGCTGCCCATCAAGGAGCGAGGACATGACGGAGACTCAGACAGGGACGAAGATCCCCGGATACGTAGCCGGAACCTGGACCATTGACGGCTTGCACTCAGAGGTTGGCTTCTCGGTGCGGCACATGATGGTCAGCAAGGTCCGCGGCAAGTTCACTAAGTTCGCGGGCGAGATCGTGACCGCCGAGGACCTGCTTCAGTCCTCAGTGACGGCCGAGATCGACCTTGCCTCCATCGACACTGGTGCGGAGCAGCGCGACGGGCACCTGCGCTCGCCCGACTTCTTCGACACAGAGAACCACCCGCAGATGACCTACCGCTCGGCTGGCCTGCGCGCCGACGGCGACGACTACGTTCTCGACGGCGAGCTGACCCTCAAGGGCGTGACCAAGAACGTGCCGCTGAAGCTTGAGGTCAACGGTTTCGGCCCGGACGCTTACGGTGGCACCCGCGCGGGCTTCACCGCGAGCGGTCACATCAACAGGTCAGACTTCGGCATCACGTGGAACTCCGCGATCGAGGGCGGCGGCGTCGTGGTCGCTGACCGCGTTGACCTGCACCTCGAGATCGAGGCAGTGCTCAAGGCCTAACCGGACTTCCGGCGCGGCGGGGCCGTTAGTGCCCCGCCGGCGCGGAAGAGTCGCGCGGCGGCAGGTTCGGCAGGTCATCCCGGTGCTTCTTGAGGTAGTCCAGGTACATCGGCCGCAGCGCGTCCTCGATGTCACTGTTGTCAGAGTCGATCGCGTCGCCGATGTACTCGGACAGTTTCAGGACGTCCGCGGTGGCGTGCTCCGGGTGACCGGCCACTACTTCAGCCGCCGGCAGCGCCCGCAGCAGTTCCCACAAAAACGGCACGTCCAGGTGGTGCCTCGCCCGGTGCACGGCCAGGTCGTGCAGTTCGCGCGAGGAAAGCGAGTCAAGGTCAGCCACATCGGTCATGATCAGAACCCTACCCGCGCCGCAGAGCGGTCCCGAGCAGCCCGAGCGGCGGGGAGCCAAGCGCCAGCATCGCGCTGTGGAACCGCAGCAGCGAGAACCCCGACCCCCAGGCCTGCCGCGCCTGCGACCGCAAGTCCATGATCTCGAGCTTCCCCCAGGTGTACCGGCCGTAGCCGGGGTCGAACGTCGCCCTGGTGGCCTCGGAAAGCGCCGCCTGCCCGGAAAGATGAGTGTCGGCCTCGAACCGGCGGGCACAGTCCTCGACCGTCTGACCGGCCGTGTGCAGGCCGATCGCGCAGGCCAGCCTGGTCACCCTGACCAGCGCCTCAAGCCAGACCCCGATCGCGAAGCGCGGATCGTCGGCGCAGAAGCCCTCTTCTACGCACAATTCCTCGGCGTAATGCGCCCAGCCTTCTGTGAACGCCTCTGAGTGCAGGGACTGCCGCACGAGCGTCGGCGCTCGCCTGATCGCGCGGCCGTGCGAGAAATGGCCAGGTGCGACCTCGTGCGCGGTGATGCCGGGCAGCGTGGTGTCGCTGAACACCTCGAGCCACTCTTCCGCCTCATGAGCGGGCCAACTCGGATCAGGCGGCGTGATGTAGTAAATGGAAGGACCCTCAGGCTCGCCGGGCGCCGCGCTCGACATCATTGCCATGGCCCAGCGCCTGGATTCCGGAGCCACCTCAACCAGGCACTCCCCGTCCTGGTAAGGCACCAGGTTGGCATCCCTGGTGAACTCGATCACCCGCTCGGTCCAGGACCGCGCGGCATCGAGCACGCCGTCGGCGTCCGGGTGCACGCGGACCAGTTCCCTCGCGACAGCCATCGCGGGCCGCGAAGAGTCGATCCGTGCGCAGCTTTCCGCCAGCCGCTCGCGCAGACGGTCCCGTTCGGCATCGGCTCGCCCGGCCAGTCTTCCAAGATCTACTTCGGTTCCTTCAACAGCACTCATGTGCTTACTCAGCCCGGCGGCGCCGAGCGCGGCGTCGGGCTGTCCGTTCGCCGCCGCGTCGTCAATGTGAGCGACCAGGCGGGCGTGCGCTGCCAGCGCGGCGGCGTCCGCCTTCTTGTCCCGATCGGCCGGTATTCCGGCGGCGAGCCCGCGTACGGCGCCCGCTACGGCCTTGGCTATCGGTGCTGGCACCCGGTCAAGCGCGGCGATCGCGGCGTCAACCGCGTCCGGCCAGGCACCAAGGTGCTCAGCGCGTGCCCTGGCCCGGTCATCTTCCGCGCCATAGTCACGGTCATAACAGGCCAGGTCCATGTTCGCGACGTGATAATAGGGGTTGATCCGGTAGAACTCGAGTTCGCCGTGGGTGACGTGCAATGCCCGCTCGAACGTGGTCAGTACCGTCGAGTCGTATTCGTCAGGCGCGTCGTCACCGAGCGGCACCGGCTGCGAAGCAGCGGCGTCCATCCGCGCCAGGGCAGCCCTTATGCCGTCTGGTGAGAGGTCCTGGATCTTGCCGTCGTACTCATGCCGTCCGGCGTATTCCCTTGCCTCGGGAACGCTCAGGTCAAGGACGGCGCGCAACCTCGGGTTGATCTCTGCCATGTGCGGCAACCTATCCGATGCCCGTGGCTCGCGCCGTCCCTGACCCGAACAGCGTGCTAAGACCCAGGTCAGACGTGCACTCCGGGAATGCCGGTTCCTGCCCGCACCGAGGTCACGGTCAGCGTGCTGTGGTTGGTGCACGCGGTGAACACGAACCCGTTGATGAGGGTATGAGCCGACTGGTTCGGCGCGAATACCTTCAGGCGGGCACCTGCCCGCTTGTTGCAGCCGGCGACGCTGCCCGCCGACCTGATCGTGAGGTGGGCGTGCGCGGTCTGGCCGGGTGCGAGGACGATGAGGAACCTCGACCCGACGTGGTGCGCCGCAGGAGCGATCTGGACGCCGTTAGCCCCAGCCGGTGAAACTCCAGGGAAACCGAACAGCGAACAGGTAAACCGCCCTACGTTGCTGAATTCGAGCGGATAAGAGATGGACGTGGCGGTGCTCGTGCCGTTGCCGATGCCAAGCCAGGTCTTAATTTGCTGGAACCTGCAGGTCGCGCTTTTGGCATGCGGTGCCGCGTGCTGAACCGGGCCTGCTGAAGCGGCCATGGCCGATGCGGGCAGCGCGAGCGCCGCCGCTGCGACCACAGAGCCTGCGATCAGCATTCCGGTCGAGCGAATTCTTATTTTCATAGCTGGTAAATCTCCCCCCGAGTAGCTATTTTGACTGGATCTGTTTACTGTGCCGTTCCCGCGCGAGCGCGGCCGGCCTGGAACGGCTCCACGGTCAGGATGTCTGTCCCCCTTACTCGCTTGGCGCACGTGAGGAACCGGTGCGCGATGAAGATGGACGCGGCCTGACCAGGTAGCCTGACCTGGAGGCCGGCGACCTTCTTTGGCCGGCAGAGCCTGGCAGGCAGGTCAGCCGCCGCCACCATCCGCAGCCACAGGTGAGCCGTCTTGCCCGCGCCGAGCAGCAGTGCGTGCGCTGCCAGCGCGCGATCGGCCGTTGCCGCCGGGCCGATCCGCTTGCCCTGGTACTTGCTGGCGAACGAGATCCAGGCATAGCCGGCCAGCTTGCAACTGCTGGTGGAGACGTTGGTGAAGTCGAGCGGAATCATTGAGGTGCCCGCCGCGACGCCAGCTGACTTCAGATCCAAGGTGACATCGAGGTGCGCCGTGGTGCATGCGGTGTCACCAGGCGGATTAGCCGGATGCTGGCCGCGCCCGGCGGCCTTATCGGATTGGCCGGACGATGCGGTGCCGCAGCCAGCCGCGGCGACGCAAATCAGGCCGATGAGCGCGCACCGGCCCAGCGCCGCTCGCGCGGGCCGTTCCGGCCGAAATACCCTGTGCATGCTGCTCTCCGTTTAATCCTGATGACCTAAGGCTAATGCACCTTTTTGCAATGAGCTGGCGTTCTTAATGCCTGAGTGAAAGCCAGACCCCGCAATGATAACGACGCAACGCGTCCGGCCGGGGTTGTTTAGCCCGACATAAATGCCAGCAGCGATTCTTTCAGCGCAGGAAGCCTCTTGGCGCGCGGTTTAGCGAAGGCCGGCGACTAGCAATCTGGCGTGTCGGAACAATTGCCCGGTCTTTTTAGGAATGGCCGTTTTACGCGGCTAGGGGTCG
>DATJLT010000188.1:0-9802 GCA_035509195.1 Streptosporangiaceae bacterium
CAGTTCCTGGTGCTCCCGGTCGGCGGCGACAGCGTCGATGACCTGGTCGAGGTTCAGGTCGATGAGGAAGCCGCCGTCATCGGAAGGCTGCCGGTCCTGGGGTTGCCGGACGGTGGCGAAAAGCAGGCCGCTGAACTCGCGGTCGGGGGTTGTCATCGGCGCTCCTGTTCTGCTTCGTGCGCTGTTCGCGCCCTTGGCAGGAGCCATCAGCCCGGGAAGGCGGTCTTGCCCGACGAGCCCCATCGTCTGATCCGATTTTAGCAGCCGCCGCCGAGCCTGGCCTTCCGCGGCATGGTGGCAGCGGCGGGTCGCGGTGGCGTGATCCTGATCCGGTACGGCTTGAGAACCTGGTTCAGCCAGTCGGCGCCGAACGGGCTCGCCAGGTCGATCGGGGGCTCGCCGGCCAGTTCGAGCACGCTGTCGCAGCGGTCTCCGAACAGCACGACGGCCTGGCTGCCCACGTTGCGGCGGGAGGGCCAGGCGATGCCCTGGGCGGCAGGCACCTGGAGGCGCAGCCACCGTGCCCAGCGCCTGGTCTTCGGGTAATCGTGCGACTCGCATTGGATGAGCCACCCATCCTGGAGCGCCGACGCGAGCTCGATGCCGTTCATCAGGGAGATCAGCGTGAGTGGCGTTATGACCAGCACGGGGGACAGCGTGAGGCCGGCGACGTTCTTCTGCCTGATGGTGCGGAAATGACTGGCGTGAAAGGGAACATCCCGGCTGACCGTCTCGAGTATCGCGGTTTCTGCCGCCGGCGCGGCGTACAGGAACGGATAGGGATCGGCCTGCGTGGCGTCGAAGCGGCCGCCGCCGAATACCTCGTCCGTCGGCTGGTCCTTGAAGCAGATCGCCGGACGGAAGGTCGAGTGGACGCGCCACAGCAAGGTCCCCGCGTCGAGTTTGACCAGGCTCGGCGAGAGGGCGGGAATCGCTTTATCCGGCGGCGGGCCCGCGGGGGTCATTATTCCTCCCACCCAACGGCCCTGGCGGCCTTGAGCAGCACCGCATCGGCGGCGCGGTCGATCAGGTCGGCCGGGATCGCGTCCAGCCAGGCGTTCTCGCCTAGCCACCAGTCGGCGGCGCCCCACGGGTCCGTGCCGGCACCGAGCAGTTCGTTCACGGCGAGCACGACAGGAACGGGCTGGCCGTCAGGACCGAACTGGAAGGCGGGCAGTCTCGGCTGGCCTTGCTCGTCGCGTCCGGGCAACCTGATCAGGCCAGGCTGCCGCGGTGCGACTCCGAGCGCCATGACTTCCTGTTCGGAAAGCGATGGTGCGGCCAGCAGCCAGGCCTCAGGGTCGTCGTCAGCTTCGTCACCGTCGTCGGCCGGCCAGGACAGGTCAAGGACACCGAGGATCGCGGCGATGTTCGCCAGGTCGGGTGCTGCCCGCTCGGCGGCGTACCTCTCCCGCGAGGCGGCCGCCCGCACCGGATGGCGAAGCGGCAGTTTCTTCGTGAACTGGCGCAGCCGGTGACCGGCTTCGGTCGCTTCGCCAGCCGTTTGCGCTGACCTGAGCTGCCTGACCAGCTCGGTAAACCTGCGTGCGTCCTCAGGCGCGAGATCCGCCAGCAAGGCCGGCCAGTGCTCGGCCAGTATGACCAGGAAATCTTGCTCGGTCACTGGTGCCTCCGCGCTCAATCTTTCCACACACGCGGCCATCTGGCGCCCGTGGCGCATTACGCTGAAGCACCCGGCGAATGGATCGGCTCATGAACTCCCCGGCGAACGACAAATCGCGTCAGGACGATTTGTGGGACATTCTCGAAGCCGCCGAGGCGCTCATCGAGCGCTACGACCTGACCGGGGATGCCGCGGACCGTGACGAGGCGATCCGGTTGCTCGAAAGCTACCTGCCCGCGCTGGCGACCCCGGCGGGCGCTGGCATGCCGGCCTCCGAGGTGCACGCGCGGCTCGGCCTGCTGCTCGCGATGCGTTACGGGGAAAGCCTTGGCGGGCAGGGCGAGCCCCGGCTGACCGACGGCCAGCAGGCGATCGCCGAGCTGAGACTGGCCATGGCCGGGGAGGCCGATTCCGATGATCAGGACATTTGCTGGGCACTCGGCAACTTGCTGGCCGACAGGTACTTCGATGAGTGGCCGGGAGAAACGGGCGGCTCTTCTGACCGAGACGATGCCCTCCGCCTGCTGGCCGCGGTCGCGAGGGCAGAAGAGCCTGACGCGGACGCGCTGACCATGCTCATGCGGCTCGCGAACGACAGGCTCTACTTCACCTCTGACCGCGCGGACAGGGACGCGCTGATCCATTGGGGCGAGTTGCTGCTGCGCGAGCCTGACCTCAGCGATGCCCTGGCCGCCCTGGCGCATAGCTGCACCGGCCTCGCGCTGACCGACCGCGCTGAGTACGCGGACGATCCGGAGGCTGACCGCGCGGCGGCGATCTTTCACCTGGAAGCCGAGCTCAAGCTCACGCCGGCCGATGACGAGGACCGGCCGGGCCAGCTCGTGGTGCTGACGGCGACGTACTGGGACTACCTGAACGGAGACGACAGCAAGCACGCTGCCATGGACAGGATGACCGAACTCGCGACAGAAGCCCGGGCGCTGATGCCCGCGGACGCCGAAGGGCGCGAGATGATCGGCCTGTACCTGGCTACCGGGCTGTACGAACGTTTCCGCAGGCCGGGAGTGGTCCTCGATCCCGGCCTTGTCGTCTTCGCCATGGACGTGCTCGAGGAGGCTGGCCCCGCGATCGATGAGCCTGACCTCAGCCGCATGGTCGTCGTGATGATGATGACGTTCAAGATGGCGCATGCGCAGCTCACGGGTTCAGCCGAGGCGATGAGAGCGGCCGGGCCCTGGATCATGCGCGCCATTGAGGAGATTCCCGCCGGCGATGCCAAGTGGTCTTCTGCCTCGCCGAACCTGAGCCTCGGAGTGACGTTGCTCGCCTCGGCAGAATATTCGGCCGAGGCAGTCGACAAGGCTGTCGAAGTGCTGTCGGCGGAGCTGGAGAGGCCGGGCGCCGACCCCCTGGCAGCCGCGCGCATCAGGGGCATGCTCGGCCTCATGCTCGTGCAGCGCTCATCCGTGGGTGCCGGCCGGGCCGATCTCGATGAGGGCATCGCGCACCTCGGCGCGTCCTGGGCGGTTGAAGAGCAGGCCAGCGGCGAGCGGGTTACGCTCGCGTTCAACCTCGGCTCAGCCCTGATGGCCCGCTACAGCCAGCGCGGCGACCGGCAGGACCTTGACGCGGCCCTGTGGTACGTGGCCGCGGTCAGGCAACTCGCCAGCGAAGAGCCCTCTGCCGTCGATGATGTCGCCGACTTCGAGGTGACCGTGCGGGCGGTGACGGGAACGGCCAGGGCGCTCGCCGGCCATGCCGATCGCGACCTCGCTTCCCTGGACGCGGGCATCGCCGAACTGCGTTCGGCCATCGCTCTCGTGCCTGAAGGCAGCATGACGGAAGTCAGGCTGCGCAACGACCTCGGGCTTGCGCTCCTGATGCGGGCTGACCTCGATTCGGCCGGGGTGAGCGAGCTCGACGAGATGCTTGACCTGCTGCGGGCGGGCGGCGACCTGCCCAAGGGCAGCCTGCTGCGGCCCATTGCCGTCGTCAGGATGGCAGGCGTCCTTCAGGCGAAGGGAAACGCGACCTCAGATCCCGCTCCCGTCAGCACCGCGATCGGGCTGCTTACCGACCTGATCGAGGAGGCGGGCACCGAAGATCCCGAACGGGCCAGGTTCACGGCGTCGCTCGGCCTGTCTTACCGGCACAGGTACAACCTGACCGGTGACTCCGCTGACATCAGGGAAGCCGTGCGCTGGCTCGAGCAGGCACGCGACGATCTCGCGCGAGTGCCAGGGCATCCAATACGCGGCGCGGCCCTGATCGCGCTTGCCCAGTGCTACCGGCGGGCCGGAGACTTCGCCTCTTCGAGGGAAGCGGGCCTGGCCGCCCTGCGGGAACGCGGGCAGGACGTGCTGCTGCAGACCGGCACGGCGCGCGGGCTGAGTTACGCCGCGCTGGCGGCGAAAGAGTCCGCGGAGGTCGCCGGCTGGTGCCTGGCCGACGGGGAGCCACGGTCCGCGGTCGCGGCGCTCGAGCTCGGCCGCGGCCTTGTGCTCCATGCGGCTACCGTGGTCACCGGCATGCCCGAGCTGCTTGAGGAGGCGGGCGAGACTGAGCTGGCCGCGAGCTGGCGTGCCTTCGCCGCACGTAGCGGGCTCGACGGGGACGGGCAGCCATGGAACCCCGCCCACAGGGACGCCGGATCGGATGCCGTGCCTGGCCTGGCCGAAGCGGGCGGACGGGTGCCTGATGACCTGCGGGTGCGGGTCATCAACGCCCTCGCGCGCACGGGCTCCAGCGGCCTCGCCGACCCGCCGCCGTGCGCCGCCGTAGCGGCCGCTGTCGCGGGAACCGGCGCCGACGCCCTGGTCTACCTGCTCGCGCCGGCGGACGAGGGGCCAGGCTACGCGCTCATCGTGCCGGCGGAACCAGAACGGCGGGGAGAGCCTGACATGCTCAAGCTGCCGATGCTCGCCCGCAGCATGTCAGGCAGCCTCGACGGCTACATCGCCGCCTACGCGGACTTGATCAGCCAGGCGCACGACTCTGAGGAGCGATGGCTACGGGCGCTTGGTCGGCTCTGCGACTGGGCCTGGCTCACCACGATGGCGCCGCTGCTGAAGCGGATCGGCGAGCGGAACCTTGACCGGATACCGCGCCTGGTGCTTGTCCCTGTCGGGCGGCTGAGCGTGGTGCCCTGGCAGGCGGCGCGGCACGCGAGCGAGCCGCCGCCCGTTCGGTTCGCGTGCGCTGAGGCAGTGATTTCTTACGCGCCCTCAGGCCGGATGCTGATCGAGGTGAGCCGCCGGCCGGCACTTGACCTCCAGGCCAGCCCCGTCATGGTCGGCGATCCCGCTCGCAAGCTCTCGTTCGCGGCTGGCGAGGCCGAAGCGATCGCGGCCGGCTGTTACCCGGCGGCGCGATATCTCGGCGACGTGGCATCGGGCTTGCGGCAGGCGGACGGGCGCGGCACGCCTGCCGAACTGCTCGCCGCGCTGCCCGCGGCCGCGCGTCCTGGCGCGTCCGTGCTGCACCTGGGCTGTCACGCCAGCCTGGTCCCTGACGCGCCCGCAGCGTCCTACCTGGAACTAGCCGGCGGTGAGCACCTGACGATCGAGACGATCCTCAGGCAGGCGGCAGGCCGCCCGGCGGAGGCGCCAGGTGGCCTGGTTAGCCTCGCGGCCTGCGTGAGCGACTATGGCGTCGCCGCGTACGACGAGGCACTATCACTCGCCACCGCGTTCCTGGCCGGCGGTGCCGTCACGGTCGCCAGCGCGCGGTGGTTCATTGACGACGACCTGACGACCCTGCTGATGTTCATGTTCCACTACTTCATGACGGCGAAGGGGCAATCGCCGAGGGATGCGTTGCGGCTCGCGCAGCTATGGATGGCCGACCCTGGCAGGACCGCGCCGGCCGAGATGCCAGCGGATCTGGCCAAGGACGTGCCATATCTCGGGGACGTTGACGTCGCAGGGTGGGCCGCGTTCACGCATCAAGGGCGTTAGGCCCGCGGGCAAGCGGCGCCATTTTCCAGAGCTGGGCTTGAAGTTCTGGAACGAACCGGGATACTGGTTCGCTGTGGACCACGGCCATTACGATTGTTAATCTTATTGACAATACCCTCAAAGGATTCTCTGGGGCGGGCGCAGATGAGTTCCTCTGTCGGTTACGACTATTCCTATGTCGACCTCGAAGCCCAGGCATGCCGCAGGCTGAGGGCCGAGATCGCCGGGTACGCGGCGCGGTCGAGGGTGCTCAGCGCCCAGGCACGTCAGATGCGCGGAGCGGGGCGCGACGCTAGCGCGGGCCAGCTCGGCAAGCCGCGCGCGGGTGCCGGGAGCTCTGAGCTGAGCGCGGTCGCCGCCAGCTACCGTGACCAGCTTGAGAGCGCCGAGCGGGAGATCGCCGGGATCGCGGCGGCCAGGTGGGCAGGCCTCCTGGCCGCGCCCGGCGGCTCGGGACCTGCGGAACGGCTCAGCGCCACCGAGGAACTTGCCCGCTCCCGTGCCGGGGCACTGGTGCGGGAATCGGCGACGACCGGCCCTCGTCCCGGTGCCGCTCAGCTCGCGGCGGCCGATCAGCTCATCGCGGCCGAGCTCGGCCGGTGCGAAGGGTCGGACCTTGAGGCGCTGCACCTGATGCGCGCGGAGATCTCCTCGGCAACGACGGCACGGCAGGCCAGGATGGCGTTCGCCGAGCTCGAAATCGCTGTCGGTGACTCCATCCGCCGGCGGCGAAGGGCCGACGAGATCGCCCAGGTAAGAGCCAACCTTCTCGAGCTCGCGGAAGACGCGCCGCCCGAGGAAAGGACGCGGCTCAGGGCCATGATCGAGGAATCGCCCGATCCCGGCGGCCTAAGCGCCGAGGTCGGGCAGGCCGTGGCCAGGGCCGACCTGCGCAGGGCAAGGGACGCCGTGGCGGCCGCCGCGGCTGATGCCTTGCGGGAGATCGGGTGCGAGGTAGGAGAGGATTTCGCGACGCTGCTCACCGGAAGCAGCGAAGGCGTGGTCGCCTTCGGCGAGGACTGGGCCGCCGGCTACGGCTTGCTGGTCAGGCTGCCGCCAGGCGCCGGACGGGTGATGGCGGCAGTGGTCAGGCGGGAAGGCACGGCGAGCGGTGCCGACGAGGCGGTGCAGCGGCAGTTCTGCGAGCGCGGGCTGCCCGGGTGGGCCGGCGGGCTGCGGGACTCGGGGATCGCGCTGACCGAGGAGCACAGGGTCGAGCCAGGCAGCCTGCCGGTCGCGGCGATCCCCGAGCAGCAGTGGCCCGCCCGCCCAGGTACCGTGAAGCAGGCCGCGGCCAGGAGGCCGCGCAGCGCCGCGCGGCCGGCTGCCGCCAGGGAACGGCAGCATGACCGCTGACCAGACGCCCGCAGGCGCCCAGGGCGCGGAGACTCCCGCATGGGTTCGCGAGCTCGCGATATCGCTGCCGATCTACCCGCAGATCATCCTGACCGGCAACGTCAGGGACATCTACATGCTGCCGGTGACCGGCGGGGGAGCGGGCCTCGCGCCCTACTCCCTGACCGAGGTGCTCGAAGGAGCGTGCCGGGATCGCGGTTACGGCGGCCTGCTGATCCACGATGCGATCACCGGCGCGCTCGTCCCCTGGGAGCTCAGCGACGGCTTCGGCGGCTTCCCTTCAAGCGCCATTGAGGCTCCTGGGGACGTACGGCAGGCATCGCGCGAAGATGAGCCGGAGGCCGCCGAGGTCAGCCTGCAGCGCGTGCTTGTCGACGTGGTGAACCACCGGGGCGCGGCCATCGGGCTGATCGTGCCCTATGCCGCGAGCATCGGCCCGCGCAGCGACGATGAGGAGGGCGCCCGCAGGTACCTGTACCGCGTGGTCGAGGCGCTGGCCGACTCCGCTCAGCCGGTTCCCGGCCGCGACCCGGTCATGCCGTACAACACGCTGTTCTGGATCACCGAGCGCCAGGACAAGCTGCCTGCCGAGTTCCCTGTCGGCAACAAGGCGATCCACATCATCACGATTCCCGCGCCGCCGATCGAGCAGCGGCTCGCCGCCGCCCGCGTCGCCGTGCAAGGTCTCGAGGGCACCGACGGCGAGGAAGCAGAGACGGCCGCGGCGCGCGTTCTCGCGCTCGAGACGCACGGCATGCACAACACCGAACTGCTCGCGATCGGCCGGATGGCCGTCGACCGTGCCATTCCCGCCGACCGGCTCAAGGAAGCTGCCAGGCTGTACCGGATCGGGGTGACCGACAACCCGTGGGCGGCCTCCGCGCTGCGCAAGAGCATCGCCGACGGCGAGGCCTACCTGAACGCGCGGGTGATCGGGCAGGATCGGGCGGTAAGGAAGACCATGGAGATCTTCCGCCGGTCGGCGGCCGGCCTGACCGGCGCTCAGTCAGCGAGCTCGCCGAACCGGCCGCGCGGCGTGCTCTTCCTGGCCGGGCCGACCGGAGTCGGCAAGACCGAGCTGGCCAAGGGCATCGCCACGATGATCTTCGGCAGCGACTCGCGGCCGGTCAGGTTCGATATGAGCGAGTTCGGCGAGGAGCACTCGCGTGATCGCCTGATCGGCGCTCCGCCCGGCTACGTCGGGCACCACGCGGGAGGCGAGCTCACCAACGCGCTCAGGGAAAACCCGATGAGCGTGCTGCTCTTCGACGAGATCGACAAGGCCAACCCCGGCCTGTTCGACCTGTTCCTCCAGATACTTGAGGACGGCAGGCTCACGGACGGCCGTGGTGCGACGGTCTACTTCACCGAGTGCATCTTGATCTTCACCTCCAACCTGGGCGTGGTGACCTTGCAGCCCGATGGCACGCCCAGGCATCTCAAGTGGACCGATCCGCCCGAGGAGGTCAGGGATTCGCTGCGCAAGTCGTTCAACTTGTTCTTCGACACGAGGATCGGCAGGCCGGAACTGAGGAACCGGTTCGGCGACAGCTTCATCGCGCTTGACTTCATCCAGCCGGAGTCCGTGCCCGCGATCTTGGACAAGGCGCTGAACTCGGTGTGCGGGCGCGTCGCGGAGGTGCACGGCGCCACGGTCGTGGTCAGCGAAGACGCCAGGGCCGTGCTCAGGGAGGCGTCGATCACCAAGCTTGAGCACGGGGGCAGGGGAGTGAACAACGTCGTCGAGATGGCGCTGGTCAACCCGCTGTCGGCGGAAATCTTCGAGGGCGGCGCGGCCAAGGGCGAGACGATCACGGTGGAGTCCATCGCTCCCGATGGCGACTTCTGGCAGGTCAAGGTGAGCCGGTGCTCCGCGTAAGCCGGGTGCATTTCCCCGTCACGGCCCTTGGCCCTGGCCGGCGCCTCGGCGTCTGGGTGCAGGGGTGCCCGCTCGGCTGCGCGGGGTGCATCGCCAGGGACACCTGGGACGCCGGCGCGGGCCGCGAGATGAGCACCGCCGAGTTCACCGCGCTGTGGGAGGAGGCCCTGGCCGCGGGCGCGGAAGGGCTGACCGTCAGCGGCGGCGAGCCGCTTGCCCAGCCGGCCGCGCTCGGCGACTTGCTCAGCGCCGCCGCGCGGGTGCGGGCTCAGTCCGGCAGCGAGGCTGACTTGCTCGTCTACACCGGATACGAACCTCACGAGATCTCCGGTCCTGCCGCGAGCGCGCTCCGGCACGCCGACGCGGTCATCACCGGCAGGTACGACGTGACCAGGCCGACCAGGCTGATCTGGCGCGGCTCGGCCAATCAGGTGCTCACGACAAGGACGCCGCTCGGCGCACGCAGGTACGGCCCCTATCTTGGCTACGCGCCGGAAAGCGTGCCGTTCCAGGTCGCGGCCAGCGAGGGCAACCTGTGGTTCATCGGCGTGCCGAGGCACGGCGACCTGCCTAAACTGGAACGCGCGCTGCGGCGGCGCGGTGTCACCTTCCGGTCGGTGTCATGGCGGCCATGATGTACCGCTGCCCGGTCGATCCCGCCGGGTGCGGCGACACAGAACGACCGGGATTCTGCGCTACGCACCGCGGTATCAGGCTGGAGCGAGTCAGGTCGCCGTTCGCCGCCGCGACCGTGGTCAGCGCCGATGCCGGGCCGCCGGCCGGCGGTGCTGTCCAGGACGCGCCAGCCCCTTCCTCGTCAGGTCCGTCGTCAGGTCCGTCGTCAGATCCCGGTGAGGTGCGGCTGCTAGCCGTCCGGGTGCTCGGCCGCGTGATGCCGGTCCCGCCTGGCGGGCTGGTGCTCGGCCGTGAGGCACCCGCCACGCGGTACCTGCCAGGATTCGCCGACCTCCGCCACGTCGGCAGGCGCCACGCTCACCTTTACTGGCAGCGCGGTTCCCTGTACCT
>DATJLT010000189.1:0-8850 GCA_035509195.1 Streptosporangiaceae bacterium
CCCGGTTATCCTGAGCAGCCCGGCTACCCTGAGCAGGGCTCCAACTAGCCAGACCAGCGCAAGCCAGACCAGCAAGTACGGCAGAGCGGGCGGCAGCGGCCAGAGGTCGCTGCCGCCCGCTCTGCCGCATAGGATCAGGGCCAGTGATCTCCATCGGCATCCTCACCTCGCATGCCGGCACGACCGCGCAAGCGGTCATGGATGCCTGCGACGACGGCCGGATCGACGGCCGCATCAGCGTGGTGATCTCGAACAACAGCACCGCCGACGTACTGAAGCGGGCCGAAGCGTACGGCATACCGCACCGGCACCTGAGCCGTCAGACCCACCAGGACCCTGGAAGCCTCGATCAGGCGATCGCCGCCGAACTGGCCGGGCATGGCACCGACGTCGTGCTGCTGGCCGGCTACATGCGCAAGGTCGGCAGGATGACGCTGGCCGCCTTCGACCGCAGGGTCATCAACGTGCACCCGGCACTGCTGCCCGCTTACGGCGGCCAGGGCATGTACGGCCGGGCCGTGCATGAGGCCGTCATCAAGGCAGGAGACGCGGTCAGCGGCGCTACCGTGCACCTGGTCACCGAGCGCTATGACGAAGGACCCGTACTGGCACAGTGCCAGGTTCCCGTTGATCCCGGCGATGACGCCGAGTCGCTCGAAGCCAAGGTCAGGGTCGCCGAGCGCGCCCTTCTCGTCGAGACGCTCGGGGCGCTGTCGCGGGGCGAGTCGCTCCATCCGGATGTTAGCTGACCTGGTAGTCGTCGCCCGCGTACTCGACGCCAAGCGGCTCGATTGCCACCGACTTCCTCCCTGACGTCACCTGGCCGGCGACGAGCGCGTCATGCCCGGTCTCGTGCGCGACCCGCAGCACCTCGCTGACATCGTCAGGGCGGACAATCACTACGTACCCGGCTCCCATGTTCAGCGTGCTGTACGCCTCGGCCGGCTCGAGTTCAAGTTGCTCAACCAGGAACGCGAGCACCTCTGGAACGTGCGGAAGCTTCGAGATCTCGTACCTGACGTCGGCATTACCTCTCATGATCTTCAAGAAACCATGTCCGGTTATGCCGTTGAGGAAGGAAGGCACCACCCCTGACTCCAGCAGTTCCCGCACGAAGGAGACGTAGATCTTGCTTGGGGCAAGCAACGCGTCCCCCAGGGGCCTCCCGCTGGGCAGCTTGGTCAGGAGCCCGCCGCGCAACCCGGCAGCGACGCGGCGCGCGAGCGAGGCGCCGTTCGCATGCAGTCCGCTGCTCGGCAGCAGCACGATGCGGTCACCTGGCCTGATGTCGTCGCCAAAGACCGGCTGCCGCCCGGCGGGAACCAGTCCTAGCGAACTGCCTGCCAGCTCGATCGCGTCGCCGCGTACGATGCCAGGCAAGGCTGGGGACTCCCCGCCACCCCACACTGCCCCGGCCAGCTCGCACGCCGCCCGCCAGCCATTGAGCAGGTCAAGCGCCCGCTCCCTGCTGCTGTACCAGGCCGCGTCCCCGGTCGCGAAGTAGGCAGTGACCACGAGTGGCAGCGCGCCGACCGAGACCACGTCGTTCACGATCGCCCCGACCGCGTCCCTCGCGATGTCGGCGAACCGGCAGAATCCGGTCAGCTCCTGGTACTCGGCCGCAATCGCCGACTTCGTCCCCAGGCCTTCGACGACCAGGGCGAACGTAGCGTCGCCGATGCCGAAGACGTACGCGGACGACCCTCTCGAAAGCGCGAACTCCCGGCCGCCAGCCGCTGCGAGCAGCGGCGCCGTGGCAGCGGCCTGCGCGATTGCCTCGCGCTTGACCTCGTCGAGTACGTCATAGTCGACCCCTGACCTGCGGTACTCGTCCTGACGCGCCAAGTGGTCCATCCTCCCGTTGAGCTCAGCCCATAACAGCCAGCGTAATCAGCTCGCGCCGGAAAGCAGGAGGGCCACAGCGGCCTCCGCTTCCGCCGCCGCCGGCAGCCTGGCCGGAAGCACGGGCATGCCATCCAGGCCGCGAGCGGCCTGGTAGCGCCGCACTACGCGCGGATCGATATAAGAAGACCTGGCCACGGCGGGCGTGTCCCCCAGCCACTCGGCGACTCCCCGCACGCTGGCATTGACCGCGGTCTTCGCGGCCCGGTCGGACGTCACAGGTCCGGCATTGGCGAGCAGAAGCGCCATCAGCACCGTGGCGTTCCAGGTGCGGAACTCCTTGGCCGTGAAGTGACCGCCGGCGCGGACGGCGATGTAATCGCTCACGTCGTGGGAGTGAAGCGGCCGCCAGGACCCGGCGACAGGAAACGCGAACAACGCGTCGAGTTCGCTGCCGCTGCGCGTCAGGGCACGCAGCACGGGCAGCACCGCCAGGTCGGTGACAGTGACTGTGCGGCGCTTGCCCTCCTTGGCTATGTAGTCGAACGTGGCGCTGTCCCTGTGCAGGGTGACGTGGCGTTTCTCCAGGGTTACGGCACCATAGTGGTGGTCGAGCTCGGCGTAGCGCTCGTCACCGAGCCGGAACAAGCCGAGATCAATCAGGCGGACAGCGGCGGCCGTGACCTGGTCCCTGTCCAAGTCGTGATGACGCAGGTCATCGATCGTCGCCGCGCGAAGGGCAGGCAGGGCGGCCGCGAACCTGAGCATGTGAGCGAATTTCTGGGTGTCCCGCTGCTCGCGCCAGAGCCGGTGGTACAGATACTGCGTCCGGCCCCGGCTGTCGGTGCCTGTGGCCTGGATATGGCCGAGCGGGCCGGGCGAAATCCAGACCTTGGTCCAGGCTGGCGGGATCGCCAGTTCCCTGATCCGCCCGAGCGTGGCCGGATCGGTCACTTCGGCGCCGTCGAAGTCACGGTAACGCCAGCCCGTACCTTCGCGCTCTCTGGAGATCCCTGGTCCGCGCGGATCGCTGCGGACGAGACCGGGTACCGCGGACTCCCCGCCATCTTGTCGCATTTCCCCGCCTTGATCAGCGACGCCAGCGCTTCTTCCTCGGCTCGATCACGGTGAACTGCGGGCCGGCGCCGGCCATTGGCGTGCCAGTACCTGACGCGAATCGCAGTGTCTGTCCCCTGAGCATGTCCCCAGGCGGACCGTCCTTGAGCAGGACGCCGATGTCCGAGCCTGGCAGGGCCGTCCGCACCGTGGCACGGAACTGCTCGATGCCCGCGACCGGCCAGCTGTAACCGTCGCACATCGCGGTGTCGCCTACGCTCAGTTCCCCGGTTCCCTGAAGCTGGCCAGTGATCACCGTGCCACGTCCACGGATGTGAAAAACGTCGCTGACCGGCATCCATACGCCGCCATCCAGCGAGTCCATCGGCGGAAAAGTCATAAGCCCGATCCTTCCACATACCGAACCCAGCGTTCGCCACGTGCGTTCGGTAGCACCAGTTAGCACCAGGTGCTACCATCGGAAGGTGAGCAATCCGGAGATCACTCAACGCGATCTGCGGTCACGATCGCGGGAGATCATGGACGCGGTCGAACATGGACAGGCCTTCACCGTCACCCGTGACGGGCATCGCATCGGGGAACTTATCCCGTTGCGAAGACGGCGTCGCTTCGTCTCGCGCGACGAATTCAGCGCAATGTCACGGAACGCTCCAGAAGTTGATCTCAGCAGTTTCCGCCGGGATCAGGAAGTTGCCATCGACCAGGAGCCTGCCGATCCGTATGACTCCTGAACTTCCGCGTCAAGGCCTGCTTGACACCAATATCCTCATACTTCGCAAATGGATCGATCCCCGCGAACTGCCGGATGAGATGGCGATCAGTGCCGTAACCCTTGCGGAACTCTCCGCCGGTCCTCACCAGGTGAGGCGTAACGATCAGCAAGACAGCTACGACGAGCACGCCGAACGAGCCGGGCGCCTTGAGATCCTGCAGCGCGCTGAAAACGAATTCGATCCGATCTCGTTCGATGCGGAGGCTGCGCGAATCTACGGACGGGTCGCCGCAGCCGTCACTGCCGTCGGACGAAAGCCGCGAGCGCGAGTGGCAGACCTGATGATCGCCGCTACGGCAATCGGGGAAGGCCTGCCGCTGTACACGACTAATCCCGCCGATTTCACTGGCCTGGAGAGGCTTCTCCGTATCGTTCCAGTCACGCGTCCCGATGCCGTTCCCGTCCAGCGGCGCTCCTAAGCGAGAGCGGTCGGCACGCGCTCTAATCCTCGCCTGAGAACCGCTCCCACGCCGCCTGCTTGGATACGCCGAGCGCCTCGCCGATCCGCGTCCAGCTAATGCCGCGTGATCGCAGCAGGTCCACGTGATCGTGCACGGCGGAATCGACCTGGGAGACCATGGTCTGCATCTTGGCCAGGTTCGCGAGCAGTTCGTCATCCGGGCGGTCGGCGTAGCCGCTGAAGCCAGACGAGTCATCGACGAGGATGTCGTTGCACAAGGCCACGCACTCGTTGCAGATGTAGACGCCAGGGCCGGCGATGAGCTTGAGCACCGCGCTCTTGTCCTTGCCGCAGAAAGAGCAAGACAAGCCGTCCGCCCAGGCGAGGTCCTTCTCCGAAGTCTCCGAAGTCTCCGAAGTCTCTGACGTCTCTGAAGTAGTCATGCCGTCAAGGTATCCCTGACGCGACCGAGAGTCAAGGCAACCTTGACGGCGGCCATCTCGCGATGAGCTGACCCCGCTGGCCGCGCAACGACAGACGGGTCAGCAGGTTGTAGTCGTACACCAGAACGCGGCAGCCGTCCGCACGGTACACGCGCGCCGGCCGGCCGAAGGCCTGGTATACGGCAGGCGACCGTACCGGCGGCGCCTGGTACAGCCCCGCAGGCACCGGGCAGAGCAGCACGAAGCCGGCCACATGCTTCCGCGGGTCATACCAGGAAACCTTTGTTTCCCACCCGTAGCCGTGCAGGTGAGCACCGCCTGACAAGGCAAGTACCCGGACCTGTCCGCCCGAGGCGAGCGTGACCGACGCCGAACTCCAGTACGGGCCAAGTCCGTAGGAGAGGCGGTGAGCGGAAAGCCAGCGTGGCAGGGCCTGGGCTGAGGTTGACGGCGAAGCCGTCGCCAGGTCAACCCCGAGCCCGGCCAGGTAAACCGCGAGCACCGCTCCGAGCAACGGCACCAGCCGCGCGGACCAGAGCCGCCCGGCCAGCAGCCGCCCGGCCAGCACCGCGCCGAACGGCAGTACTGCCGCCATCTCATGCACGTCGGGCACGTCCCGCGCGGTCTGGCCGAGAAAGTAGGCGGCCGTGATCGTGATGATCCCGAGGGTCAGTAGCTGAACGATCCAGTCCGCGTCACGGAAAAACCTCCGCCACCCCAGCCATACCGCCCACCCCGCCAGCCCGGCCCCGATCAAGTGCGCGAACACCAGCCCGGTGCGCAGCGAGGCGGTGAGACCGACGAAGTCGGCGCCGAACAGCAGCAGCACCCCCTGGACGACCAGCCAGAAATGCGGCCCGAGCCCCGAGCCTGCCACGAGCGCCCGAGGCGCGGGACTGACCACGTAGCCACCGGCGGCGCGCACGATCACGGGCACGGCCAGCCCTGCGAACGTCGCGGCGACAGCCGCGCCAGCGAGCGACAGCTCATACCAGGCTGCTCGCGCTGCCCGCCGATACTGGAAGAAAAGCTTGTAGGTCCTGAGGAGGCTGACCAGCAGCAACGGTGCGATCCCCAGGTACAGCACAACCTGATCGGCCGCGAGAGCCCAGGCCAGCAGGAGTCCGACGGCGGGCGGCACCCAGCGCCCCCGCCCGCCCCTGTCGATGAGCAGCCAGGCGGCCAGCACGGGCACCGTGGTCCCGACGTGATCGGGCTGCAGCAGCAGCACGCCGACACCGGCGCCAAGTTGCGGTACCAGCATGATCCCGCCCGCGATCAGTGCGCGGACCCAGCCTTCCCTCCCTGTCGCACTCCCCTTGGCCAGCAGGGCCGCCGCCAGCACGAGCAGCGTGTACGTCAGCGCCCCGGCCAGGTTCACCACCTGCGGCCCGAGCCCGCGCCACGCCTCGATCAGCGCGTACTCGGGCAGTTCGGTCGTGTAAAACGAGACGTCGGAAAGCACCCAGCCGTGCAGCAGCAGGTTCCCGTGCAGCAGGTCCCACGCCTGGAGCGCGTTGGCTGCTCCGTCGGAGTTCTCCGGTACCGACAGCGACAACCTGAGAAAACACAAGAACAAGAGGCAGCCAGCAAGCACCAGAACAGCGGCCGCCGACAGGTGACGCTGCCATCGCGGACGCCGCCCGCGCTGGTCCGCGACCGGCCGGCCGGCGTCTGGCGGGCTGGTGCCAGGGGCCTGGATCACGCTGAACAGCTCGGCCTGCCCCGGCCTGACCGTTCCCCGCGAATCTTCTGCCATCTCGCCAGTAACCGGTACCCCGAGCCAGGCAAACCGCCGCCATGATCAGGACGCCCCCCAGCAAAATCTCCGAGCGCTCAGGCCGGCCACGCTCAGGTAGGCCTAATCTACGTAGATGCCAGCTACATAGATCGGAGCTACATGGCAGGCGGCCCGGCCAGCAGCATCAAGTAGTCAGCGATGCTGTACGCCCGGCCCCGGCTACAGCAATGAAGGCCCAGCGATGTCGCGGTGACAGCATCAAGTAGCCACCGTCGTCACTGGATCCGCCCCGCCAGCAGCAACGCAGAGCCACCGATGCTGCCGCCCCCCCGGCACTGCGCCCCCAAAGGCCCGCAAAGGGTCCCCCGGGCCGCCCCGGCCCCGCCCCGCCGCCCGAAATGCCCGGAGCACGCACCCCTGACCGACGTAGGGTTCGGGGCTGCGGGGGAAAGACGAGCTCGTATCTGATACCGAACAGTATCGGATACGGATCGGTATCTGTTAGGCTGGCGCTATGCCTAGGGGAACTACTAAGCGGCGGCCGGTGACGGTGGCGGCGCTGCTCGATGCGGCGATGGAACTGTTCGCCGAACAGGGGTTCGGCGCGACGTCCATCCCTGAGATCTGCGCGCTGGCGGGCCTGACCAAGGGGGCGTTTTACTCCAACTTCGCCAGCAAGGACGAGCTGTTCCTCGCGCTGCTCGACCGGAGCTGGAGCAGCCGGGCCGCGCAGTTGCGGGCCTGGATGCCGCCGGGCGAGGAACTGGCAGGCGTGCTCGAAGGGCGGGCGGCGTGGCCGGCCGCCGAGCCTGACCGGCGGTGGGCGCTGGTGTCGATGGAGTTCTCACTGCACGCGATCCGTCATCCCGAGGTCGCGGCGCGGCTGGTCGAACATGAAGGCCGCGTGCGGGCCGGGCTGGCCGCGCTGCTGGCCGAGGCGCTCGAGCGGGCCGGGCGGGTTCCGGTCGTTCCGGTCGCTGACCTGGCGCGGATGGTCGTGGCGGTCAGCGAGGGCAGCGATGTACAGGTTCTGACGAACAGCTCTGGCGGTGCGGCGATTCGCTCCGATCTTGGCCAGCAGGCGATCACGGCACTCTTGCGCCAGTTTTCTCGCCCAATAAGCACGGAGGACTGATCATGACCAGCTTCGAGCCAGTCGCCGTACTTGACGAACTCCTCGGTGAGGTCGGCTTGTCTTCGGCCTTGACCGGAGGGACCGTTTCCTTCGCGGGCGAAGATCCGATCGTGCCTGCCGTCCACCGCCTCGGCGCCTGCATCGGCCTGCCGATCATGGCAGCCGCCGTGGGAGCGGTCGCCTTTCACCGGCACAGGGGCGGGGAATCCCAGGACCTGGCGCTTGATTTCCGGCAGGCGGTTCACGGCATTTCGCCCGGTGCTTTCTGGTCGCCTACCTTGAATGGCGAGCCGGCACCCCACCCGCTGGTGCTCGGCAACCCTTACCTGCTGATGCCTTACCAGACGGCAGACGACCGGTGGGTGATGGCCTCAGGGGTCTACCCGCACCAGGTGGCGAACTGGTGCCGGTTCCTCGACGTGCCTCCCGATCCCGGCCGGGTCGCCTCGGTGATCGGCAAGCGCGAAGCGCATGAACTCGAGGAAGCGGCCAGTGCTGCCGGGCTGCCCCTCACCGTGGTCAGGACGCCTGCCGAGTGGGTCGCGCACGAGCAGGGCGAGTTGCTCGCGAGCCAGCCGGTGATCGGTCTTCAGCGGATCGGCGATGCGCCGCGGCGCGACTACGGTCACGCCGCACGGCCGTTCGACGGGATCAGGGTACTGTCGTTCACCCACGCCGTAGCCGGGCCGGCGGTCGGGCGCACGCTCGCCGAGCAGGGCGCGGAAGTCCTGTGCGCGACCCGGCCAAACGACTACGAGCACGAGTTCATTTACGCCGAGGCAAACGCCGGGTCTCGTAGCTGCTACCTGGACCTGGGCCGGACGGACGGTCATGAGCGGGCGGCGGGGCTGCTGGCTGGCGCTGACGTGATCGTCAACAATCACCGGGCAGGAAAGCTCGAGCGGCTCGGCCTTGATCCTTCACGGCTCGCGGCCGAGTACCCCGGCATCGTGTACGTGTCAGTGTCCTGCTACGGACCGTCCGGGCCGTGGGCTGGCCGGGGCGGCTTCGACATGAACGGCTCTGCCGCATCAGGGCTGATGACCGTCGAGGGCAGCGAACAGCAGCCGAGGCTGCCGGTCACCGGCCTGATCAACGACTACATCACCGGATACCTCGGCGCAGTCGGGGCCACCGCCGCCCTGGTCAAGCGCGCGACCGAAGGCGGATCCTGGCACGTGAACGTAAGCCTCACCAGGTCGGCGATGTGGTACCAGACGCTCGGGTTCGTCGATCCGGCCCTGGCAGGCAGCGACGAGCAGCACGCTCTTCGCGATCCCCTGGCCTACGACGCGCCAAGCCCGCTCGGGGACGTGCACATGCTCGCTCCGCCTGTGCGCTTCTCGCGCACCCCTCCTGCCTGGCCAGATCCTGTGCTGGTGCCGCGCGGGTCGGGGCGGGCGGCGTGGCGGGCTTCCCTTCAGGGAGCCAGCACGGGCC
>DATJLT010000190.1:0-7347 GCA_035509195.1 Streptosporangiaceae bacterium
TCGAAGTCATAGCCGCGCACCCGGTTGATCAGCTCGAATCGCGAATACACCCGGCCGGGCACCGTCGTCAGCGCGACGAGGATGCCCCACTCGGTCGGCGTCAGCTCGACCTCAGCGCCGCGCACTCGCGCGATCCGCCGCGGCTCGTCGATGACCAGGGTTCCGCCGCCGAAGCCGCTCACGGAGGAATCTGCCGACGTCGGCGCGTTGCGGCGCAGTATCGCCTGGACGCGCAGAACCAGCTCCCTAGGGCTGAACGGCTTCGTCACGTAGTCGTCAGCGCCCAGTTCGAGCCCGGCGATCCTGTCCTGCTCGCTGCTCCTCGCGGTAAGCATCAAGATGGGCGTCGGGCTGGCCGCCCGGACTTCCCGCGCGACCGCCTCGCCAGGTACATCGGGCAACCCGAGGTCGAGAACGATGAGGTCGGGCCTGGCCGTCGTCGCCACGTTGATTGCCTCGGCTCCCGAGTCGGTCGACAGCACGGCGAAACCAGCCCGCTCAAGGTAAGAACGCACTAGTTCCCTGAGCTTGCGCTCGTCTTCAACCAGCAGCACCGTTGCCGTCATCGCGACCCGACGTCCCCCGATCGCCAGGAAGTACCCGCCGGGGAGCCCCCGCTACCCGACGGGGATGATCATGCCCAGCGGTGGCTGGCTGAAGCAGCGGAACTTTGCGGTTCCTCTGGCGGCGCCCGATCTGGGGTGCTTTCTGGCGGACGTTTCGACCGATTTTCTAGTGGCCTGGTGGTAAATGCCGATCGCGAAAGCTCTGGTACTTCAGGCTCGACGGGCTTCCTGGTGACCGGCATCGTGATCGTCGCCTGCGTGCCCTGCCCTGGCTGGCTGGTAATGCGCAGCCTGCCGTGCTGTGCCCTGACAAGCTCGGCCACGATGGTCAGGCCGATGCCGCTGCCTGTCGCCATCTCCGCCGATCGCTGGCCACGGAAGAAACGCTCGGTGATCCTTGGCAGCTCCTCCGGCGGGATCCCGATGCCGGTGTCGGCGACGATGAGCCTTGCCTGCCCCTGCATGTCCCTGCCGGTCTCGAGCACTACCTCGCCATCGGCAAGGGTGAACTTCAGCGCGTTGGTGAGGAGGTTAACGACGACCTCGCGCATCCGCTCAGGATCGCAGAGCACCCGCACATCGGCGAGGCGGCGCACGAGGCGGATGCCGGCCGCGCCGAACGAGTCGGCGAGGCTGCCTGCCGCGTAGTCCGCGATGTCCGCCAGGCTCTGCGGCACCAGCCTGAGCTGGACGGCGGCGGCCTCGGCCGAGGCCAGGCGCTGCAGGTCCTCGATCATGCGGGTCAGCCGCAGCACCTCATCGCGCAGCGACCAGAGGTTCTCGGTAGTCGGCGGCGTGACGCCGTCGAGCATCGCCTCGTGACTGGCCTGAAGGATAGCCACAGGGGTTCGCAGTTCGTGGGCGATGTTGGCGACGAGGTTTCGCTGCAGGCGGTCACGCTGGTCAATCGCGTCGCTCGATTCGTTGAGCGCCACGGACAGTTCGTGTACCACGCCTGTGCCGCGCACGTCTTCGATGCGGACCGAACGGTCTCCGACGCCTCGAGCCCTTATCACCGCAAGCACTCGCTCAAGCGGAGCCGTGATCTGCCGGGAAACCAGCAGGGAGACGAGCAACGCCATGAGGGCGACGATGCCGGCCGCGCCGAGACTGGCCCGAAGCCGCTCAGCCTCGAACTTCCTGACCACCCGGCTAAGGCTGCTTTCGCTGGTGAACTTGATCTGGAGGTACCCGACCGGCTTGCCCTTGACGTTTACGGGCATCTTGAGCGTGTCATTTGACGAGAGGGAGCCGAACCCCGATGTCGCCTGGATCAGATTCCCATGCGCATCGGTGACCTTCGCGCCGGCGCCTTCCTTGGTGATGAGGTCTAGCACCGGCATCAGGTTGGCACGGCCCCAGCCTGTCGGCGGCTGTGAGTAGAGTGCGCCTGCCGCGGTGGCGGCCGAGCGGGTCAAAGCACGTTCCTGGTGCTTGGCCAGCCCGTTGATGTCCTTGCCCGTGCTGATCTCGGTGATGTAGGACAGCACGATGATCGACGCGAGAGCGACGCCGAGGAAGGCCACCGCGAGCCGCAGCCCCAGTTTGCCTATGCCGTAGACGGGCCTGGCCATTCGCTTATCCGGCCAGGCGGCCCGGATGCGGCACGCCCGAGCCAGCCGGCACGGAGGAAGATGCCATGCCGTGAGGGAACCCGATGCACATGTAGTCGTGATGGCCTGACGATGAAGGCTTCGTGGAGTGCGTTAAATCGCCAGTCAACCGCCGGCGAACAGCAGATCCGCGTCGAAGCACGTGCGGTCGCCTGTGTGACAGGCAGCACCGACCTGGTCGAGCTTGACCAGGACCACATCGCCGTCGCAGTCGAGCGCGACCGACTTGACGAGCTGCGCGTGACCGGAGGTCTCGCCCTTTACCCAGTACTCTTGCCTGCTGCGCGACCAGTACGTGCAGCGCCCTGTCGTCAGCGTCCTGTGCAGCGCCTCGTCGTCCATCCAGCCGAGCATGAGCACCTCGCCCGTGTCATGCTGCTGTGCGATGGCCGCGATAAGCCCGTCTTCGTTTCGCTTCAGCCTGGCCGCGATCGCAGGATCGAGCGCTGACTCGCTCGCGGGCACCCGTCCGGTCATCGTATTCCTGCTTCCGTCGAGTCGGCTTCTCTCAGGCGGACCGGGTAGCCGGCGGCCCGCAGAGACTCTTTCACCGCCTGGATCCTGAGCTCGCCGAAGTGGAACAGGCTGGCGGCGAGCACTGCGTCCGCGCCTGCGGCAACGGCGGGGGCGAAGTCGGCCGCCGCTCCTGCCCCGCCGCTGGCGACGACGGGCACGTCGACGACCGCGCGAACCGCGCTGATCAGCGGCAAATCGAACCCGGCCTTGGTGCCGTCCGCGTCCATCGAGGTGAGCAGGATCTCCCCGGCGCCAAGCTCGGCCGCCCTGGCCGCCCAGGCGACCGCGTCAAGCCCGGTGCCCCGCCGGCCGCCATGAGTCGTGACCTCGAACCCGGAATGAGCCGCCCGCCGCGCGTCCACCGACACGACTACGCACTGCGAGCCGAACCTCGCGCTCAGTTCTGACAGCAACGCGGGCCTGGCGATCGCCGCCGTGTTGACAGCGACCTTGTCGGCCCCGGCACGCAGCAGGCGGTCCACGTCTGCGGCCGAGCGGACGCCCCCGCCCACGGTAAGAGGTATGAACACCTGGTCGGCGGTGCGGGCGAGCACGTCATACATGGTCTCCCGCTCGTCGCTTGACGCAGTGATGTCAAGGAAGACCAGTTCGTCTGCCCCCTCGGCGTCGTAGGCGGCAGCCAGTTCGACCGGGTCGCCCGCGTCGCGAAGCGAGACGAAGTTGACGCCCTTGACCACCCGGCCGCCGTCAACGTCCAGGCAGGGTATGACGCGGACGGCGACGCTCACTCGCTCACCGCGCTCAGCGCTTCGTTGAGCGTGAACTTGCCCGCGTAGAGCGCCTTGCCGACGATCGCCCCTGTTACGCCGTCAGGTACCAGACCGCGGATCGCCCGCAGGTCGTCGAGCGACGACACTCCGCCGCTGGCGATTACCTGCCGCTCCGTCCGGCCGGCGACCTGCTTAAGCAGGTCAAGGTTCGGTCCGGTCAGCGTCCCGTCCCTGGACACGTCGGTAACGACGTAGGTCTGGCAGCCCTCAGCTTCCAGGCGTTCCAGTATCTGCGTCCACTCGCCGCCGAGAGTGGTCCAGCCGCGGGCGGCAAGCCTGGTGCCCCTCACGTCAAGCCCCACGGCGATCCTGGCTCCGTGCTCGGCGATGATCTTCGCGACCCACTCGGGCCGCTCGAGCGCGGCCGTGCCGATCACGACCCGCTCGCAGCCGGTCGAGAGGGCGCGGGCCAGCGAATCGTCGTCCCTGATACCCCCTGAGAGTTCGACCGCTATCTCCAGTCGCTTCACGACGGTGGCGAGCAATGCAGCGTTCGAACCGCGGCCGAAGGCGGCGTCGAGGTCAACGAGGTGAATCCACTCCGCGCCTGCCCGCTGCCAGGTAAGTGCGGCGTCGAGCGGGTCACCGTATGAGGTCTCCGTGCCGAGGGCGCCTTGCACGAGCCTGACGGCCTGCCCTTCCGCTACGTCCACCGCAGGCAGCAACGTAAGAGCATTCACCCGATCATCTCCAGCCAGTTCGACAGCAGCGCGGCGCCCGCGTCACCGGACTTCTCCGGATGAAACTGCGTCGCGCACAGCGGCCAGTCCTCGACGGCGGCGAGGAAACGCTCACCGTGCTCGGCCCAGGTCAACCGAGCGCTGGCATTGCCCGAGTTCCACTTTTTAACGGCATAAGTATGCACAAAAAAATACCTTTCGCCGCTGATACCGGCGAAGAGCGAGCTATCCGGTGGGCAACTGACCGTGTTCCATCCCATGTGGGGCAGCACCGGGGCGTCGAGCCTTTCGACGACTCCAGGCCAGGCACCGCAGCCGGCGGTCTCCGTGCCGTGCTCACGTCCTTCTGCGAACAGGATCTGCATGCCCACGCAGATGCCGAGCACCGGCTTCCTGGCCGCGAGCCGCTTGGCGACGATCTCATCGCCTCCGGCCGCGCGGAGGCCGTTCATGCAGGCGGCGAACGCGCCGACACCTGGGACGACGAGGCCGTCGGCGTTCAGCGCCTGCTCCGTGTCGGCGGTCACCGAAGTGTCGGCCCCGGCCCGCTCGAGCGCACGGTGGGCGGACCTGAGGTTGCCAGAGCCGTAGTCGAAAACTACTACCCTGGGCTTCACAGCGTGCCCTTCGTGCTCGGGACTCCCGTGCCGCGCGGGTCGGGCTCCGCCGCGACTCGAAACGCCCGCGCGAAGGCCTTGAACTGGGCTTCGACGATATGGTGCGGGTTCCTGCCCCTGATGACGTCCAGGTGCAGGGCAAGACCGGCGTTCGCGCCGAGGGTCTCGAAGAAGTGCCTGGTCAGCGTGGTGTCATAGGTACCGATCAGCGGCGCCATGCCGTCCGGCTCCGTGTGCACCACGTAGGGACGGCCGGCCAGGTCCACCGCGACCCTGACCAGGGTCTCGTCGAGCGGTACAAGCGCGTCGCCGAACCTGCGGATGCCCGCCTTGTCGCCGAGCGCCTCACGCAGGGCCTCGCCTAGCGTGATCGCCGTGTCCTCTACCGTGTGATGCGCGTCGATCTCGATGTCGCCCTTGGCGTGGACCCGCAGGTCGATGCAGCCGTGCTTGCCGAACTGGTTCAGCATGTGGTCGAAAAAGGGGACGCCGGTCTCAATATCGGTCACACCCGCGCCGTCCAGGTTCAGTTCGACCTCGACCTGGGTTTCGCCGGTCGCGCGCTGCTTGCGTGCCGTCCGGTTCATGCCTCCCCAACCTCGGTGAGCGCCGCCTCGGTGAGCGCCGCCTCGGTGAGCGCGGCCTTGAACAGGTCGTTTTCTTCCGGCGTGCCTACCGTGACCCGCAGCCAGCCCGGCGGACCCACCTCCCTCACCAGGACGCCGAGCCCGAGCAATGCCTGCCAGGTGGCGTGGCGGTCATCGAACTCGCCGAACAGGATGAAGTTGGTATCGGAGTCGGCGACCTTGAAGCCCGCATCCCGGAGCCAGGCGACTAGTTCGTCGCGAGAGGCCCTGAGCGTGGCAACCGATGCCTGAAGCTCGTCCGCCCGCGCCAGCGCGGCCCTGGCCACGGTCTGCGTCAGCGATGACAAGTGGTAAGGCAGCCTCACGATCTGGAGCGCGTCGACGACTCCCTTGCTCGACGCCAGGTAGCCGACCCGCCCTCCGGCCAGCGCGAAAGCCTTGGACATGGTCCTGACGACAACGAGCCTGGGGAACCGGTCGAGCAGGCTGAGCGCGGTCATGCCCGGCTCGCGGGCGAACTCGGAGTAGGCCTCGTCGATGACGACCATGCCGGGAGCGGCCGCAGCTACCTGCTCGATCACGTCCAGGGGTACCGATGTGCCTGTCGGGTTGTTGGGCGAGGTGAGGAACAGCAGGTCGGGCTCGTACTTGCGGATCGAGCTCAGCGCCAGGCCCTCGTCCACGCCGAAGTCCTTGCCGCGCGGTACGCCGATCCAGTCTGTGCTCGTCGTCCTGGCGATGATCGGGTGCATGGAGTAGGAAGGCTCGAAGCCGAGCGCGCTGCGCCCGGGCCCGCCGAAGGCCTGGAAAAGCTGCTGTATGACCTCGTTGGAGCCGTTCGCGGCCCAGACCCTGTCGGTGGTCAGGCCGTGGCCAAGGTAGGCGGCGAGGTCCGCGCGGAGCGCGACCGCGTCCCTGTCCGGGTAGCGGTTAAGCCCGGCCGCCTCGGTGGCGGCCGCCTCGGCGATCTCACGCACGAGGGCGGCTGACGGCGGGTAAGGGTTCTCGTTGGTGTTCAGCCGCGCCCTCGCCTGGACCTGCGGTGCCCCGTAGGGCTCCTCTCCGCGCAGGTCCTCGCGGAGCGGAAGGGCAGGCTCGGCGCTCTGCGCCTTGGGCCCCGCCTGCGCGGCTTCGCCGGCTCTGATGCGGACGGCGGCGACGTGAGAGGCAAGGTCCTCGGCACCGCCGAGAGCGTCGATGTGCGGCGCGACCTCAGCCAGCGCTTCTTGGGTGCAGGTCACGACGTGGATGCCGCGCAGGAAAGTGAGAACGGACAGTCCGCCGTTGTACCTGGCCGTGCCGCCGGTGGGCAGCACGTGATTGGAGCCGGCGAGGTAGTCGCCAAGCGAGACCGGCGCGTAGGAGCCGACGAAGATCGCGCCCGCGTTGCGTACCCGGGCCGCCAGCCCCTCGGCTCCTGTGGCCTGGATCTCCAGGTGCTCGGGCGCCCAGGCATCGGCCACGAGCAACGCCGCGTCCAGGTCATCGACGAGCACGCTCGCTGACTGGTCGCCGAGCGCTTCCCTGATCCGGCCGGCGTGCCGCGCGGTTTCCAGCTGGGCGGCTAGCTCTAGGTCCACGCGGTCGGCGAGGTCCTGATCGGTGGTGATCAGCAGGCAGGCGGCCAGCGAATCGTGCTCGGCCTGCGCGATCAGGTCGGCGGCGACGAACCTGGGTTCCGCCGAAGCATCGGCGATGATCGCGATCTCGGTCGGTCCCGCCTCGGCGTCGGTGCCTGCCTTTCCTGCCAGCAGCCGCTTGGCGGCGGCCACGTACACGTTTCCGGGCCCCGTGATCGTGTCGGCCGGGGCGCAGTCTTCCGTGCCGTAGCCGAGCATCGCGATGGCCTGGGCTCCCCCGGCCGCGTGGACCTCGGTGATCCCGAGCAGTTCGCAGGCCGCGAGTACCGCCGGATGCGGCTGCCCGCCGTATCCGGCTTGCGGCGGCGACGCGACCGCGATCTCGCTGACGCCGGCG
>DATJLT010000191.1:0-2622 GCA_035509195.1 Streptosporangiaceae bacterium
CCCTGAAGATCGGCGCGGCTAAGACTAAACGCATCCTGTTTACCGGTGACCTCATCGACGCTGCTGAAGCGCTGGACTGGGGTTTGGTCGAGTGGGTAGTCGACGGCGAGGAACTCGACAACTGCGTCATGGCCTACTGCCAGCGCGCCGCCATGCTGCCGATGGACGCGCTGACCATTCACAAGCAAGCCGTGAACCGCTGGAGTGAGCTGATGGGCGCACGAGTGGCGGCGCTCGAGATGGTCGACATGGACGCGCTCTACCACACCACGCCTGCCTACTTTGAGTTCAACCGGCGGATCAGGGAGCACGGCCTTCGGCACGCGCTCGCCTGGCGGGATGACCCATTTAAGGGCGGTCGGCGGTAACCAGGCTCACGAGCCTGCGCGAGTGTCGATATAGGCTTGACCAGCAGTCGGATGGGGCTTGACCTGGACCTGGGAGAGGGACGAGTGGTCTCTGACGAGCGCATGGAGAGAGAGCTGGCGGGAACGCTCGACAGGACCTCTTCCCCCCATCTGGGGGCCGAACACCATGGCAAGGTCCGCGACAGCTATCTCGGCGCTGGGATCCGGACGATCGTCACGACGGACCGGCAGTCGGCCTTCGACCGCGTTGTGGGAACAATCCCCTTCAAGGGCCAGGCGCTGAACGAGATCGCGAACTTCTGGTTCGACGCCACCTCGGACATTGTGCCTAATCACCTCCTCGAGGCGTTGGGACTTGGTCGGTTGCTCGACACGGTCGTGTGTTCGGCCGACATCGGCTACAAGAAGCCCCATCCCGCCGCTTACCGGTGCGCGCTCGAAAGTTGCCGGCGACCCCGCCATTCGGTCCCCGGCGCGGAGCAGGCCGGGATTCCCACCATCCTCGTGCGCAATCACAACTCCGGCGCGGAACGTGTCGCGCAGGATTTCGCCGGCGCGGCACGCTTCGTTGCAGCGGAGCCGGTCGAGTGGCCCGCGCCGATGACCAGCGCCGTGCGCAGTTGGCTATGTCACGTCAACGAAGGCCAAGGGGGCTGCTACTTCAGGAGCAGGACCGCCTGGCCGTTGAGTTTCCGCAGCTCTACGATCACTCCGAGAAACGCCCCGGACGGGAAGTCGAAGGCGACCACGTGGTCCTGGCCAACGCAGTACAGCTGACCGCCGGGCCCGAACCGCAGTCCGCGGGGTCTGGTGAACTTCACGGCAGGGTCGGGTGTCAGAACGCGGATCAGCCGGCCGGTGGACGGTTCGTATTCGCGGATCGTGGCCCTGGCACTGGGTGAGCCGAATGGCCACTCGCTAGAAACGACGAGATTGCCGCCGGGCGCGATCGCCAGGTCGAGAGGGCTCAGTTCGGGGTCGCTGACCAGCCGCGGATTGCGGAGCCAGCCGTCGCGATCGTACGTGGTGATGGTGTTGTCACCCTCCCCGGAGGGACCGATTCCCGAGGACAGGTACAGCTGACCTTCATCGCCGAAGCCAAATCCCCTAGGGAAGGGAACGGCCCCGTCGGGCAGGAGCGGCTCGCCTTCGGTGTCGAGTCGCGATCGCAAGGCGAGGATGGTGCCGCGGCGCCGCAGGGTAACGCAGTAGCGGCCGTCCGGCGCGAACGTACCGCCGCCAGCGTCCAGGCCCTCTTTACGACCCGAGTCCAGAGTGACGTTGCCGTTCTTGTCGAGCGCGAGCACCCGGTCATCGCCACTGGTCAGGTACACCAGATCATCGGCCGGGCTCAGGCTCATACCGCGCGGATCAGCGACTCTGGGGTCGTCGCTGAACGGCCCGCCAAGGTCCCCGCCGGCGGAGAAGCTCAGAACCGTGCCGAATCCATCGCCGTTCGCCCCGCTGGCGCTCGTGACCAGAATCCGCCTCATGACTGTCTGGCAGCCTTCCTCGTGGGTCTGCGCATCGTCCTGGCTAACTAACTAGTCAGTCCGGGTTCAGCAGCGAGCCCGCTTGCCTGGCAGATCATGCTGAGGTGATCTCAGGCGCCTGGGTCTCAGCTCGCCTTATTCCAGGGCCTGCACGGTAAATCCCAGCTTGCCGAGTATCCTGACGGCGCCAGCCTTGCCGCCTTCGAAGTCGCCGGGTACCAGGCGCCGCCCGGTGGCGATCTCGTAGGCGGTACCGAGGATTGCCTTATGCGGGTAGTGGCGCTGGTTCCAGACCAGCTCATAGGTCCGGCTAGGGCCATAGCCATGCTGGGAGAAGAACTGCTCTGCGCCCAGCCGGTCGTAGTCTTCCAACGCGGCCAGCACATCTTCGCGGCTGACCTGATCCCACTCGACCACTTCGTTCACCCTCTCTCGTGAGCATCTGCCTTCGGCGAACTGCCCTGGGGCGGTCAAGGCCCGGCTGCGAGGTTGTACTTGCCGATGAGCTGGTCGGCGATCTCGTCGAGGTTCTTGCCGATGTAGTCCGGCTGCGGGCCGACTCCGAGCGGGGCGTTACCCTCACGCAGGATCAGGCCGGCCTGCCAGCCAGCCGACTGCGCGCCGATCGTGTCCCAGACGTGGCAGGCGATCAGGCAGATGCCGCCGGGCCTGGCCCCGAGCGTGGCGGCCACCGAGTGGTACGCCTCCTGGGCCGGCTTGTGCCGCCGGACGGTCTCGTCGACGCTGAAACGGCGCTCGAA
>DATJLT010000192.1:0-12550 GCA_035509195.1 Streptosporangiaceae bacterium
AGTAGTAGTGCAACGAGGTCACGGCCACGTCCGGACACGCGTTGGCGTAGTCGATCGGGTGGACGTCGCCGCCTTTGACGAGCATCTCGCAGGAGTTGAACTCCCACCGGAAGAACGCGTTGACCAGCCGCCCGATCGTCACCACCTCGGTGCCGACCTGCGCGGACAAGAAGTCGTGGTCGACCGCGTAGCGCGAGTGCATGGGCTGTTCCGGCCGGAACCGCATGACCATGGTCTCGGCCCCGATCGACAGCGAGCGTGCGAACACGTCGTAGTCCTCGACGGCCTTCTGCAGGTGCATCAGCATCTCGCCGCTGGCGTCGTAGGCGGCGTGCAATTCCCCCGCGTTCCTGATCCTTGACACGCCCCGCCAGGCGCCGCCGTCGTAGGGCTTCATGAACAGTGGGTAGCCGACCCCCTCGGCGATCGCGTCGAGATCGAAAGGCCTGTTGTACCGCGCCGCCGTGTAGGCGTACCTGGCATTGTCGACCGGGTTCTTGAAGGGAACGAGCACTGTCGGAGGCACCTTAAGGCCGAGCCTGATCATCGCGCAGTAAGCGGCGTGCTTTTCCATCGACTGGAACGTGAACGGGCTGTTCAGCAGGTAGACGTTGTCCATCAGCGCGACCTTCTTCAGCCACTCGCGAGGGTGGTAATACCAGTAGGCCAGGCGGTCGATCACCAGGTCGTAGCGCGGCTTGTCGCGCAGGTTAAACGGCTCGATCGTGATCCTCTCGACGTCCAGCCAGTGCTTGGTGCCGTCAGGCCCGGCGACCGGCCCGAGGCGGCGCAGGATTTCGGTGAATGCGGCGGGCCAGTCCTCCTCTGTGCCGAGCAGCAACCCGATCAGGTGCCTTGTCGTGGTCAACGGCCACCCCTTTCAGACGTCGGATGCGGCTCAGCAGAATCTGGGCAGGTGGTGTGCGACCTGAGCCCGCCACGCTGGCCAGTCGTGCGGTACGTCGTAACCCCACAGGTCCAGTTCATGCCGTAGCTGCCTGCTGGCCAGCAAGGCGGCGAGTTGCCTGGTGCTCGGGAGCGCGCCGGTGCTGTCTTCCCAGGCGCCCTGCCCGCAGACGAGCAGCAGGCTGACCCGTTCCCTTAGCCAGGCCAGGTGATCGCCGTCGAGATGACCCACGTAGTCGATCGGGTTGTTGAAGTACGCGGCGTCACCGCGTTCTCCCCAGCCATTCCATGACGCCGGGTCGTAGTTGCCGGAAAAACACAGTGCCAGCGGGAACAGGTCGGCACGCTTGAGCGCGAAGTTGGCCGCGTGATAGGCGCCGAGGCTGCACCCCAGTGTCGCGATCTCGACCGATTCGCCGCCGCAGTCGGCCAGCAGCCAGGGCACGACAGCATCGACGATCCACGACTCGTAGGCGCCATGCCGTCTGGCCCGTTCCTCGAGCGGCACACTCTGATCCGACCACGACGCCGCGTCGTAGCTGTCCACGCAGTACAGCTTCAGCCTTCCCTCGTCGATCAGTCCCTGGACCGCGCTGATCATGCCGTTATTCTCGAAGTCCTGCGCTTTCCCCTGCTCGGAAGGGAACACGAGCACAGGCCGTCCCCAGTGCCCGTACCTGATCACGGTCCCTGCGGCGCCGATTGGTTCCGACCAGAGTTCGGTGACTTCCCGGTTCACGACCCTGCCCGCCAGAGCAACTCGGTGAGTCCGGGATGGAACGCGTCCCGCCATGCCGTGTAATTGTGCATGTCAGGTACCTCCCGCAGGTTCGCCTGATAGCCGAGCGCGGTCAAGGCGCCGGTCATCGCCCGGTTGTTGGCCAGGTTCTCCTCGATCACTCCGCAGGTCAGCGAGACCGCGATGGCCCGGCCGGCCAGTCGCCCCGCCTCCACGGCAGCTACGAATGCCGCAATTCGCCGGTAATGAGGGAACCGTCGTTCGTGCTTGTCATATTCAGGCGAAAAGAAGCTCCCCGACTGAAGGAACAGCGCTTCGAATGACCCGGGATGCCGGCAATGCGCATGCAGCATGGCGAGAGCTCCCAGGCTGGCGCCCATGCCCACGCGTGCCTTCGTCGCGAACCGGCCGGCCAGCGCCGGGATCACCGCCTGGCTGAGCGCTCGCGCGTAGCCGGCATTAGCTGAGTACCAGCGGTTACGCGGTCCGGGGGCGAGTAGTCCCGCTCGCATTCTTGGCAGCCAGCCACCAGTCACCCCAGCCGACAGGTATCCGGTGAGGTCGGACAAGGCGTCGTACTCGGGTCCGTCGTGGGCGAGGAGCAAGGGGAGCGGTTCGTCGTCCGCCGCGTCGGCTGGCATCCACACCCTGACCGTGATCGCCGCGTCTACCTGACGCGCTGGCACGTTCAGGGTCACGCTGTTTCCTGGTACGCGTGGCTCGGACAGCCACTCAGGTGGTTGATAGCCGGGAAATTCAATTACGCTTTTCCGGCCGAACGCCCCGTCGACCGTGCGCGGATTGCCGGGATCGAGCCCGGTCCAGGTGCTGCTGTGCGACGTGAACTCCAGCAGGTATTCCATCCTGGTGACTGGTGGCCTGCCGATGACCAGTTCCCAGCGATCACCAGAACGGCGGAAGTTGAGCTGATCACCGGGAATCCTGACATCTTGGACCAGCCGCACTCCGGCCAGATTGCCGTCAGGATCGGGCACGGTGAACGTGATGGCGTCACCGGTCACATACGCCCCCGCATCGGCCGTGCTCACTCGGACATAGTGCACGTCGGACGCGGTGATGACAATGCTGCGCGCCCGCTAGCGGAAGATGGTCGCGCGTGCGACCGTGTACCCAAGGGACGCAGGAGGAGGGGCTCCGTGGGCCGAGACATTGACGCGATGACGTTCGGCGGCGAAGACCGGCGCAAATACCGGGAGAAGGTCAGGCTCTCGCTGGATGTCTTCGCGCAGATGCTGCGCGAGCGGGCGTTCGAGGGCGGGCCTTCGATGGTCGGGCAGGAGATCGAGCTCAACCTCGTCGATGCTGCCGGCCAGCCGTCGATGCGCAACGCCGAAGCCCTCGATGCGATCGCAGACCCGGCCTGGTCCACCGAGGTCGGGCAGTTCAACCTCGAGATCAACGTCCCCCCGCGAGAGCTGAAGGGCGGCGCGCTGGCCGGCCTCGAACAGGAGATCAGGGACAGCCTCAACACGGCCGACGGCAAGGCCAGGTCGACGGGAAGCCGTCTGGTCATGATCGGCATCCTGCCTACCCTGCGGAAAGAGGACGTGCATGAGGGCGCGATGTCGGCCAACGCCAGGTACCGCGTACTCAACGAGCAGATCTTCTCCTCGCGTGGCGAGGATATGCGGATCTCTATCGAGGGTCCTGAGCCGCTGCTCACGCATGCGGACAGCATCACCCCCGAGGCGGCCTGCACAAGCGTGCAACTCCACACTCAAGTCAGCCCTGAGGCTTTCGCCAGGTACTGGAACGCGGCCCAGGCGATGGCCGGCGTCCAGGTCGCGCTGGCGGCCAACTCGCCTTACCTCTTCGGCAGCAGGCTCTGGCACGAGACCAGGATCACGCTTTTCGAACAAGCGACCGATACCCGCCCGGAGGAACTCAAGCTGCAGGGCGTCAGGCCGCGTGTCTGGTTCGGCGAGCGCTGGATCACCTCGGTGTTCGACTTGTTTGAGGAAAACATCCAGTATTTTCCTGCCCTGCTGCCGATCTGCGAGGACGAAGACCCGCAAATAGCATTCGACAACGGTGACTGTCCGCAGCTTGCCGAGATGAGCCTGCACAACGGCACGATTTACCGGTGGAACCGCCCCGTCTACGCCGCGGTCAGCGGCAAGCCGCACGTGAGGGTCGAGAACCGGGTACTGCCCGCCGGCCCGTCGGTCGCCGACATCATGGCCAACGCGGCCTTCTATTACGGGCTTGTCAGGGTGCTCGCCGAGGCCGAGCGCCCGATCTGGAGCCAGATGTCGTTCGCGACCGCCGCCGAGAACCTCCACACCGCCGCGCGGTACGGCATCGAGGCACAGCTTTACTGGCCGGGCCTCGGCGAGGCGCCCGCCGCTGAACTGGTGCTGCGCCGGCTGCTGCCGCTCGCTTACGAGGGCCTTTACCGCTGGGGCGTCGATCAGGCCGACGCTGACCGGCTGCTCGGCATCATCGAGCAGCGGTGCCTGACCGGGCAGAACGGTGCGGCCTGGCAGTCGGCGACGGTCGCCGCGATCACCGAGCAAGGCGGCAAGGATCGCCACGAGGCGCTGCGTCTCATGACCCAGCGTTACATCGAGAACATGCACACCAACGAGCCCGTCCACACCTGGGAAGTAACGGCCTGACGCGCGCCGCTGCGATCGGCCTCTCGATCGGGTCGGCTCTAAACGCGATATATTGCGTTCCATGACACTCGCGATTGAGGCCGAAGGGCTGGTCAAGCGTTTCGGGAAGACGGTGGCGGTGGACGGGGTGGACCTGGCCGTGCCGTCGGGAATGGTGCTCGGCCTGCTCGGGCCGAACGGCGCGGGAAAAACGACCGTCGTGCGGATGCTGGCGACCCTGCTGCGGCCGGACGAAGGTCACGCCAGGGTCTGCGGCGCCGACGTCATGAAGCAGGCCGACCGGGTACGCGAGCTCATCGGCCTGACCGGTCAGTACGCGGCCGTGGACGAGGACCTGACCGGCTTCGAGAACCTGGTGCTGATCGCGCGCCTGCTGGAGATTCCCAGGCCGGAAGCCAAGCGCCGTGCCAGCGAACTGCTTGCGCGGTTCGAGCTGACCGACGCCGCCGGACGATCGGTAAAGACGTACTCAGGCGGCATGAGAAGGCGCCTCGACCTGGCTGCCAGCCTGGTGCAGCGCCCGCAAGTGCTTTTCCTTGACGAGCCGACGACCGGGCTCGACCCGCGCAGCCGGGGCGAAGTGTGGATGATGATCAGGGCGCTGGTGGCCGAGGGCACCACGGTGCTGCTGACCACGCAATACCTCGACGAGGCCGACCGGCTCGCCAATCAGATCGCGGTCATCGACCACGGCAAGGTCATCGCGACCGGCACGGCCGCCGAACTCAAGGCCAAGGTCGGCAGGCAGACGCTCGACGTGCGCCCAGCCAACCCCGCCGACATACCGCGGATCACCGAGATCGTGACCGCCGCGGCCGGCATCCCGCCGGTAAACTCCGATGAGGACCCTGACTTGCTGTCTGTCCCTGTTGACGACGCGCAGATTCTGCCGATCGTGGTGACCCGCCTTCAGGACGAGGAGATTGAGGTCACTGAACTCGCGCTGAGGCTCGCCAGCCTTGACGAGGTGTTCATGGCGCTGACCGGCCATACGGCAGAAGGCCACTCGAAGGAGCTGGTGTAATGGCCGCGATCGCCGCGACTCAGGTGCCCGAGCGGGCGGCACCTGGCCGGGCCAGGCCGATGACGCCGGACCGGGCGTTCCGGCATGCTCTGACACTGGCCTGGCGGACCCTGGTCAGGATCAGGCGTAACCCCGAGCAGCTACTCGACGTCACGTTGCAGCCGATCGTGTTCGTGACCCTTTTCGTGTTCCTTTTCGGCGGCGCGATCAAGAACGAAACCCGGCACGATTACCTGGAGTTCGTTCTGCCTGGCATCACCGTGATGACCGTGGTCTTCGCGAGCATGGGCACGGGAATCGGGTTGAACACCGATGTCACCAAGGGCATCTTCGACCGGTTCAAGAGCCTGCCGATCTCCCGCGCGGCCCCGCTGACCGGCACGATCATGGGCGACTTCGTCAGGTACCTGGTGTCAATCACGATGGTGTTCGCCTACGGGTCCCTGCTCGGGTTCAGGATCGGCTCGAACCCCTTGTTCGCGCTGGCCGCCGTCGGGCTCATGTTCGTGTTCGGCTTCGCCGTCGGCTGGATCTGGGTACTGCTCGGTCTTTACGTGAAGTCGCCGCAGAGCCTGCAGGGGTTCGGCTTCATCGTGATGTTCCCGCTGACGTTCGGCAGCAACGTCTTCGTCCCTACGAGCACGTTGCCCGGCTGGCTCCAGGCTTGGGTCAAGGTCAACCCGGTGACCGCACTGACCGAGGTCAGCCGCGCCCTGGTACTCGGCCAGGGTGCCGTGGCCACCCCTGCCTGGCATTCGCTCTTGTGGGCGGCGGCGATCACCGCGGTCTTTGCCCCCCTTGCCGTCCGCAGATACCGCCATATCGGCTAGCCGGCTTGCTGTACGCCCCGGCGGGAATTAACCGGGTGTTTACTGGCGGAATGTAAAGGCCCTTCCGGCGATTACATGGGGCAACTGCATGCTTCGGGTACTAGTCCGGCATTCGGCGGCGTTATTGGCAACTCCTTGACAGCGCGATCTGGCTGAATCAGGCTTAGCCGGAAAAGATCTGCTGGCGCGGAATCGCATTTCGCGAAGCCGAGGAGGGCTTGCATTGAGGCTGATCAACCGTCCGTTGCGCGCGGCCGCACGCGCTGTGCTCGGGCTCGGGCTGACGGCGGCGACCGGAACGCTCGCCGTGGCCGCGCAGGCGGCGCCCACCTCGGCAGCGCCGCATTATGTCGAGGTCAGCGGCAGCCTGTCCGCGATTGATGCGGCGGGTACCGGTGCGTACACGAGCCAGCGGATGACGGTCGAGGTGGCCCTGGCCCCTGCGCACCAGGCCGAGCTTAATACCGAACTTTCCGCGCTTTATACGAAAGGAAGCGGTAGCTATCATCATTGGCTGGCCAAAGGGCAGTTCGACTCCCGATTTTCTCCGACGGCGGCGACAAGAACGGCCGTGGATAAATATCTGACGAGGCGTGGCCTGACCGTAGAGCGATCCAGTTCGCCTTTCCTGGTGCGGGGTGTCGGGTCAAGCAGGCAGGTGTCTTCGGCCTTCGGTACCGCGCTCACCGGATACCGCAATTCGCGCGGACAGCGATTCTTCGCGAACTCGACCGCGGTGCGCGTGCCCCGCTCGCTGGCGGCGAGCGTGTTCGGGGTGATCGGGCTGGCGGACACGGTGCGTGAGCACGACCTTGTCATGCGCGCGCCCCGGCCGGCGCACGCCAAGCCGGGCGCGGGCCAGCGCGGGAACTCGGCGAGTTGCCAGACGTCTTATCCGACCGATGCCCAGCTTGCCAGCCTGTACGTGGACGGCGCCTCGCTCTTCTTCGGCTACGGCGCGGGACCTGGCTGCAGCGGTCTGACGCCGACGCAGGTCAACTCCATTTACGGCGCGCCGAACGCGGGGCCTTCCGCGAAAGGCGCCGGGCAGACGCTGGCCGTGTTCGAGCTCTCGGCTTACCTCAAATCCGACATCACTACCTGGGCGCACGCCGAATACGGCAGCGGGTTCAGCCCGACACTGCAGAACGTCAATGTGGATGGAGGCCCGCTGAGCCCGCGGTGCCCGGACGGCGATAGCTGCCCGGCGGCCGACGAAGGATACGCGGGCGACATCGAGGTCGACGCGGACATCGAGACACAGCTCACGATCTCGCCAGACGCCTCGAAGATCATCGTCTACAACGCGCCGAACGACGAGACCGGGCAGACGACGCTCGATGAGTACACGAAGATCGCGAACGACGACATCGCGTCTTCTGTCAGCTCAAGCTGGGGCGAGTGCGAGAACGATTTGGGCGCGGCCATGGCGAAGGCGGAGAACGTGGTCTTCGAGCAGATGGCCATGCAAGGTCAGAGCATGTTCGCCTCAGCAGGCGACGACGGCGCCTTTGACTGCCTGGATGCCGACGGCTCGACTGCGGCGAATGTGGATGATCCTTCGGCGCAGCCGTGGGTCACCAGCGTCGGAGGCACTTCGTTCGAGAATTTTGATCCAGGTGCGAACGCGCAGCCGTCGTACCCGCCGAACAGCGCGGAAACGGTCTGGAATGTCGGCAACCTGTGCGATGGCTCCGCGTCGGAGAACGGCGAGAACGGGTTCTTCTGGTGCAACGCCTCTGGTGCGGGCGGCGGCGGGTCAAGCGAGTTCTGGGGCCGGCCGGGCTACCAGAAGGGACCGGGCGTCAGCAACCCGGATACCACATACGGCAACGGGTCGACGCACTGCGCGTTCGCGGCCAAGGGCACTGCCTGCCGGGAGGTTCCGGACGTCTCGGCTAACGCGGATGAGTTCACCCCGTACGCCGAGTACTGCACGGGCAACTCGAGCACGGTGAACAGCGTGTGTGCCACCTTCAGCGGCAGCCAGCCCGTTCGCGGCTGGTTCGGTATCGGCGGAACGAGCCTGTCGTCGCCGTTGTGGTCGGGCATCGCGGCGGACCTCGACGGCTATGCCAGGGCTCGGCAGGGCAACCTGAACCCGACCTTGTACGCGCTGTTCAACAGCGACGCGGGCAGGTATTTCCATGACATTACCGGCAGTGGCCCCAGCCAGGCCCTCGCTACCAGCAACGGGCTGTTCCCTGTCACGCCTGGCTATGACGAGGCGACAGGGATCGGGACACCGGATATGGCAGAGATCATCACCGGCAAGTAGCCTGCGGCTGCCTGTGCCGCCGCGGCGCTAGCCCTCAGCGTCGGCGACTTTGGCTAGCACCAGGGTCATGTCGTCTTCGCCGCGCTGGCGCAAAGCCTGGCTGACCTGCCGGCAGATCAGGTCGAGCGGGTACGTGGTGCGGGCCAGGGCCGTGCTCAGCGCGTCGCTGAGCGCGATGAGGCCCTCGTCGAGCGGCCTGATGCGGCTCTCGACAAGCCCGTCAGTGTAGAGGGCGAGCGTGGCTCCGGCTGGCAGCGTGATCTTGGCTGCCTCGAAGGAGCCGCTGCCGAGCCCGATCGGCAGGCCAAGCGGAAGGTCCAGGATCGAAGTGTCGCCGTCTGCCTGGGTCAGCATGGGCGGCAGGTGTCCGGCCTTGGCGATCTCGCAAGAGCGGGCGGCCGGGTCGATGACCGCCGCGATGCAGGTCGCGAACGGCGCCGAGGTCATTCCCGCGGCCATCCGGTCCAGCCTGCTCAAGATCTCTTCCGGTGGCAGCTCAAGATCGGCGAGCGTGTGAGCCGCCGTGCGGAACTGCACCATGACGGCGGCGGCCTCAGGGCCGTGCCCCATCGCGTCACCCACGATGAGAGCCGCCCGTCCAGACGTTAATGGGACGATGTCATGCCAGTCGCCGCCGACGATGCTGGCGCCGACCGGCACGTAGCGGTGCGCGACGGCGAGACCGGCTGGCACGCGTGGCTCGGTTGGCAGCAGGCCCTGCTGTAGCGCGGACGCCGTGCGTCTTTCCCTGTCATACAGCCTCGCGTTGTCGATCGAGACCGCTGTCCTTGAGGCAAGCTGGTCGGCGAGCGCGATGTCGGACGGGCTGAAGTCGTCCCTGGCGGCGGTGCGGGCGAAGGTGGCGCTGCCGAGCACCGTGCCCCTCGCGACGAGCGGCACGGCGAGGAACGAGGTGAACTGGGCGGCCGGTCCCTGCCTTTCTGAACGGAGCGCGACCCGTTCGGCGGACTCCTCATCGAGCTGGTCGAACAGCACAGGACAGCGGGCCGTCATCGCACGGTAGCTAGGCGAGTTCGTTCCGAAGACCTGCACTTCGCCCGGGCGGAACAGCCCGTCGGTGACCGAAGCGGGTTCTCCCGCCAGCCGCGACACCAGCCTGCGCACGACAGTGGGACCTACCGGGTGAGGGCCGAGTTCGCCGCCCGCGAGCAGGCGCTCAGAGACGAAGATCGTGATGCCGTCGGCGAACGCGGGCACGGCGACCTCGGCCGCTTCGCGTGCGGTGCGGTTCAGGTCAAGCGTGGTGCCGATCAGTGTCGCGACTTCAGGCAGCGTGCGGCCAAGGTCCGGCTCGGGAAGCGCTCGCCTTGCGATCAGCAGAACGCCGCCCTCCGGCGTTTCTGCTGGCTCGCAATGGATGGTCACACGGTAGCTGCCGCTAGCGGCGGACACAGGGACGATCCCGGTCCAGATCCGCCCTTCTGCGACCTGGGTCAGGGCCTCCTTGACCAGCTCACGCTGGCCCGCTCTGGTCAGCAGGACGTCGCAGACATCGCGGCCGAGCACCTTGTCCGCGGTGAACCCGAAGAACCGGGCCGCGGTCACCGACCATGACGCTATGTGACCGGTTGAAGTCAGGGTGAACACCGCGAAGCCGGCCAGGCTCGAGCCGCCCGACCGCAAAGGCAGTGCTCCGCTGCCCTCGGCTCCCTGCGATGCCACCACTTGTTACCTGCACCATTCCCGACGATCAGTTACCGCCATAGCATGGCACCCGCGGCGGCCGCTAGCACCCCTAAGATATCGTGCAATTGCGAGAACAATAGCTCATCGTAACCAACAATCTGGCGACGCCCCTGATCTTCGTGCTCAGGCTAGGGAGGAACAATGGCGATCGATCCCGAGCCGGACTGGGTTCCGCCGGGTGTTGACACCAAGCGCGCCAACGTGGCCAGGGTTTATGACTACTGGCTTGGCGGCACTCACAACTTCCTTGCGGACCAGGACGCCGGCCGTGCGCTCGTCGCGATCGAGCCGCTCATGCGGGAGATCGCCAAGGCTAACCGTGCTTTCCTCGGCCGGGCCGTGCGCTATCTGGCCTCCGAGGGGATCGGCCAGTTTCTCGACATCGGCTCGGGGATCCCGACGTCTGGCAACGTCCACGAGGTCGCGCAACTCGCGAACCCGGCCGCCCGCGTCGTGTACGCAGACGTCGATCCGGTCGCGATCGCGCACAGCAAGGCGATCCTGGCAGGCAACGACAAGGCCGCGATCATCGATGCCGACGTACGTCAGCCAGAGAAGATCCTCGCCAACGACACCGTCAGCAGGCTCATCGACTTCACCAGGCCAGTCGGGCTGATCTTGATGGTCGTGCTGCACTTCATCAGCGACTCGGAGAACCCCTGCCAGCTCGTGGCTGCCCTGGGAGATGCCCTGCCTTCAGGCAGTTACCTGGTGATCGGGCACGCGACAAGCGAGGGCAACAAGCCGTCCGTCGCGCAGGCGACGGAGACCGCGTACAACCGCAGCGTCACCACCGCGCTCCACCTGCGGTCGCGCGGGGAGGTGAGGCGGCTGTTCGACGGCTTCGAACTCGTCGATCCCGGCCTTGTCTACGCGAACGGCTGGAGACCGGAGCCTGATGAGGACGCGGTGCCCGAGCTCGCTGAATACGGGACGCTCGTCGGGGTCGGCAGGAAGCCCTAATCGCTTGAGGCTAATAATCTTTGACAACCTCAAGTAATCTGGCATATGGTTGAGACACTCAAAGGTTGAGTGTCTGTAGATGCCGTGAACCCGCATCTCAGGCAGGCGGCCTGCAGGACGCAGCGGGAGCGGGAAGGAGGCGGCTCATGGGCTGGTGTGCGAGTAAGTACAGCGGTGGCGACAAGCTCGATCGGGACATCTTCGATGCGATGACCGAGTTCGTCATGTCGCTGATGCAGCACGGTGAGCGGCTAGCCGAGCGCTTCGGTGTACCGGTGTCCTGCATGAAGGCGCTACGCCAGGTGGGCACGTCGGTATCGATGAAGGAACTAGGGCAGCAACTGCACTGCGATCCTTCTTTCGTCACCATGATCGCCGATGCGCTCGAGCAACGGGGGCTGGCGAAGCGCGAGCCAGGTACCACCGACCGCCGGATCAAGAATCTGGTGCTCACGCCGCGCGGCCTCGAACTGAAAGCGACCATCGAGGACGAGACCAGGGGAGTCATGCCCTGGGCACAGGCACTCAATAAAGAAGAGCGCGAACAGCTGCTCGCACTCGTACGCAAGATGAACGCGGCCCTGACCGCCCCGCAGGGTGCGACTCTGGTCGCGGTGCCTGAGGAGGTGGCGGGCAGCACCAGCAGCGCGTGATCGGGGGCCGATCAGCGACCGCAGCTAGCCAAGCGCGGGGGATCTCAAAAATCAGCTTCTTTTCTTCCAAATAGCTCCCTCACGCCGTGACCCGGCCACGAGTCCCGGTGCGGGATAAGCACGCCCTCAGTTAGGAGACCAACTGTGTCTTCCGCACAGCCTTCAGCTACGCGGGCAGAAGCGCCTCGGGCGACAGCGACGGCCGGCACCGGCCGCAGCCGTCACCTCGGCCTCGCCCTGGTGGTAATCGCCACCGCACAGCTCATGGTCGTGCTCGACGCGGCCATCGTCAACGTCGCGCTCCCGCACATTCAGCGGGCGCTCGGCTTCAGCGGCAGCGGCCTCGAGTGGGTCGTGACCGCGTACGCGGTCACGTTCGGCGGCCTGCTGCTGCTCGGCGGCCGGTCAGGCGACCTGCTCGGCCGCAAGCGCATCTTCATTGCCGGACTGATCTTGTTCTCCGCCGCCTCGCTCTTCGGAGGCTTCGCGACCTCGCAGGAATGGCTACTGGCGTCCCGCGCGATCCAGGGAGTCGGCGGCGCGATGATCGCGCCGACCGCGCTGGCCCTGATCACCACCACCTTCCCGCAGGGGCCGCAGCGCAACCGGGCCTTCGGCGTCTACGCCGCGATGAGCGGCGGCGGGGCTGCGGTCGGCCTGGTCGCCGGCGGCCTGCTCACCACGTACCTGTCCTGGCGGTGGGTGCTGTTCGTCAACGTGCCGATCGGCATCCTCACCGCGCTGCTCGCCCGCTACGTGATCAGCGAGTCCGAGACCCGCACCGGCCGGTTCGACCTGCCCGGCGCGATCA
>DATJLT010000193.1:0-4304 GCA_035509195.1 Streptosporangiaceae bacterium
AGATCCACGACCGCGTCCCCGATCACGCCGGCCGGATCGACCGCGTAGGCATAGTGATCCGCGATCACCTCGATCGCGTACTCGGCCAGCGCAGCGGCCAGGTTCGCGTTGTCAGCCGCGGTCAGCTCATCAATGACGCGCTGCGCCTTAACCACCCGGCTGGCGTAACGCCGCGACTCTCCTTCCTCGACATACCCGTACTCACCGAACCCGGCGATGTTAAGCAGCGACGTCATCTGCTCAAGCAAGGCGTCGTCGTCAGCCCAGGCCGCGGCCGCCCGCAAGTCAAGCTGCTGCCGCCAGTCGGCGTCCTCCACCACCCGGTCGATGACGAGATCGAACAGCTCATCATGACTGAGCGAGGCCAGCCAGGTCACCAGGTTGTCGGGCTCGTCCTCGTCCGGAGCGTGCCGCAGAAAGGCCAGCCCGACGGCGACGCAGTGCTTGCAGAAAAACCCCTCCCTGCCGTGAGGACAATCGCAAACCCCGGTCACGCCGCCGTTTTCCGGCAAGGTCAGGACCACGATGTAGTCGTCCGTGCCCCGTACGGACGCCGTTACCTTGGCTCCTGCAACTTTCAGCCCGCGAACGGCTTCCACATAACCCGTGCCGCGTTCAAACGAACGCGGTCCAGCTACCTTAAGAAGCTCGGCCTCGCTAATGGCCACCACCGTTTCATTTAACAACACCCCGCCGACAGCGAACGCCCGCTCACCCGAGTGCAGGGGACGGCGGCCGGATCAGCCCGCCCATCCACGCACAAAACCGGCACTCGCCCGGCAATCTCCCCCGCCCCGGGCGCCCGGGCAGCCCCGTAACAGCATCGCGGAGCCACCGATGCCGTAGCCGGGCCCGAGGCCGACAGCATCGGTGGCTCCGCGATGCTACGGCAACCGCATCAGGTAGCCAACGATGTCCCCGGCCCCAGACCCCGAACGACAACAGGAAGCCAGCGATGCTGTAGGCCCCGGTGAAATGCCCGGAACGCGCCACCTGCCCAGACGAAATCAGCACAAGCGGCCCGAACCCGAGCACGTCGCCAGCAGCTCGGCGGACATCGCGCGGCGGACGGTCGGCGGCCATACATCGAGGGCTCAGGGGTATGGCAGACGCGTTGGTGCCGAACTTCTGAGGACGGTTGGGGACTTCGTGGCTCTGCCTGACTTCTTCATCGCGGGGGTGCCCAAGGCCGGGACCACTGCCTTGCACTCGGCCCTGGCGACGCACCCAGAGCTGTTCCTCTCGCCGGTCAAGGAACCCAAGTTTTTCCTGACCGATGGCCCGCCGCCCGCCGAGGGCGGCCCAGGCGACGCCAAGACATATCGCGAGCACGTCTGGCGACGCGACGACTACGAGGCGTTGTTCGATGGGGCACCGGAAGGCGCTCTCAAGGGCGAGTCAACGCCGTTTTACTTGTATCGCGCTGCCGCCCAACGTCGGATAAAGGAGCTGATTCCGGATGCCAAGCTGCTCATCGTGCTGCGTGACCCGATCGAGCGGGCCCACTCGAACTGGGCACACCTATGGTCGGCTGGACTCGACCCGGTCGGCGACTTCGTGGAGGCCTGCGACCGGGAGCCCGCGCGGGTAGCAGCCGGCTGGGCTGATTTTTGGCGGTATGTAGATCTTGGCAGGTACGGTGAGCAGCTAGAACATTTGTATTCCGTATTCCCCCGCGCCCAGGTACTTGTCTTCAGGTACCGCTCGCTCGTCGCCGACCCGGCCAGCAGCCTTGACCTGGTCTGTTCCTTTCTTGGCGTGCGGACGGGCATCCTGACCGAGTTGCCGCGAGAGAACGTGACCGCACATCCGCGCGCCTCGGTCAGGTACCGCGCGATCGCGATCGCGCGGCGGGCAAGCGCGGTGGTCTCGGCCTTCCTGCCCGGCCACGCCGGCGTCGGCCTGAACGATCGCCTTGAGCACCTGCTGCAACAGGACGCCGCTCCCCGCCGTCCGCTCACCTGGGCGCAGCGCAGGGCGCTGATCCCGGCCTTCGAGGCCGATATCCGACTGCTCCAAGCCGTGACAGGGGAAGATTTCAGCGACTGGCTGCTGCCGCGCGGCGACTCTGGCGGCCTCGTCGGCGCCCGGCCTTCCGGCCAGCGGCAAGCCAGAAACGGCAGGCCGAGGGATTACTGAGTCAGCTCGCCCGCAACTCGGTGACCAGGTCGTGCGACCCGGACACATTAGTTAGCTCGTAGTACAACCGCTCCTGGCCATCGCCGAGATCAACGATCGTCAGGTAACGCAGGCCGAGCCCAGGCACCGGCGACTCGGCAACCGGCCCGCCGCCAACCGCGCTGAGCGTGCCAGGCGTGGCGCCTGCCGCGAACCCGGTACGCTCCTCGCAGTTCTGCTCGGCGGTAGCGCGCCCGTCGTAGTAGGCGGTGACCCCGCCAGGGGTGAACCGGACCGCTGCGACTCGGACGCCCCGTGCGTCCCACTCGCCTGGCCTCGGGCCGATGGCCGTGCCCTGCCAGGTCCAGGTGAGACCGTCTGGGCTGGTCGCGTACTGCGTGACCATCCGGTCGGTGTGGTCAGGATCGGTGAGCGGGTGCACCGACGCCCACAGGTGCCAGCCTCCTTCGTGGCGCACAACCACTGGGTCCTTGACCGCACTCGCGGAGTCGCCGGGAAGGACAACCCGGCGATTCGCCGGGTCGAAGCCGTCTGGAGTGCCGGCTTCGAGCAGTTCGACCCGCCAGTGCTTGGTTCCGTGGGTCGCGCAGCTCAGGTAGAGCCGCCAGGTGCCTTCTGACGTAAGAACCAGCGCCGGCCGCTCAAGCGACTCGGCGTCCATGTCCTCCTTGCTGATCGAGACCAGCCGCTGGAAGGTGACCCCGTCGTCGGACCTGGCGACCTCGACGGCGTAACCGCGTCTGTCTGCCGTGCGCAGCCGGTAGGCCAGGTAAAACACCCCGTCGGTGAGCACCGCGCTCGGCGAGCCCGTCCAGGCGCCTGGCCCCGTTCCCGGCGCCGAAAGCACGAGCGTCGCGGCGCCCGGATCGGGCGGCGTCAGGGCTGGTGCGGACAGCTCAGTAGGCTCGTTAAATACCACATGTGCATAATACGTTATATTTCGGGTTGACGGCGATCACCTGACCGGTCAGGAACCCCCCTCAGACTTAAGCGCCTTCCTCGCGGCAGCCAGTTCGCGTTTTGCGCTGCCGCTGAGCTTCGGATATTGCGGATCAAGCTCGATCAGCGCGCTGACGATGATGGCTGAGGCGCAGACGCGGGCGAACCACTTGTGGTCGGCAGGAATCACGTACCAGGGCGCCCAGAGAGAACTTGTGTGGCTAAGCATCTCGGAGAAGGCCTTCTGATAGTCGTCCCAGTACTGGCGCTCCCTGATGTCGGCGGCGGAGAACTTCCAGTTCTTGTCAGGCCGGTCGAGGCGCTTCATGAACCTGCGCCGCTGCTCTTCCTTCGAGATGTTGAGCAGCAACTTGACCACGCGGAATCCGTTGCTCGTGAGATAGCGCTCCCAGTCGTTGATCTCGTGGTAGCGGCGGTTCCAGAGGTCGCCGTCCCGCGCCGCGGCAGGCAGCCGCTGCCGGTCGAGGTTCTCCTGGTGGACCCGTACGACAAGCACTTCCTCGTAATGCGACCGGTTGAAGATCCCGATCTCGCCCCGGCCTGGCAGGTTGCATGCGTACCGCCAGAGGTAGTCGTGGCTGAGTTCTGCCTCGGAAGGAACCTTGAAACTGTGCACGGTGACGCCCTGCGGGTTGACGCCGCTCATCACGTGCTTGATCGTGCCGTCCTTGCCGCCCGCGTCAAGCGCCTGAAGGACGACAAGCAAACCGTGGGTTTGCTGCGCCGCCAGCCTGGCCTGGTATTCGCTGAGCAACTCCACGCCATGCCTGAGTAGCTGCTTACCGTCCCTCTTGCGCACGAAGCCGGCCTCGTAACCGGGATCGAAGTCGTCTGCCAGCCTGACAGCCGCGCCGGGCACGACCCGCAAAGGCGCGATCAGCTCAGCCATCTCGGCGATCCGCTGATCCCCCATCTCGCGCCTCCCATCCCGGACTCCGGCCCAAGCACGCAGGCGGGTGTTGGTCGGCCTGGCCGACCGAACGGCACGCCCGCCCTTGGCTGAGGAGCCAACTGCTGTCCAGCTAGCTCCTTCAGCTTCGTCCGCAGACCTAGGAAAGGTTATCGAAATCGCCTCGTCGAATGCCCTCGATAAAGGCACCGAATTCCTGGCGAGAGTAGGTAAGTACGGCACCATCCGGGTCCTTTGAATCGCCGACGAGCACGTTGGCGCCCTGCGAGGCGACCCTAACGCATGCGCCGCCGTT
>DATJLT010000194.1:0-3612 GCA_035509195.1 Streptosporangiaceae bacterium
TACTCCTCAGGCAACAGGGACCAGGCCGTGTTCACCGCACCAGACGCCTTCGACATCGGCCGTGACCCGAATCCCCATATCGGGTACGGCGGGGGCGGTCCGCACTTCTGCCTCGGCAGGCACCTGGCCGCGCTCGAGCTCAGGGTCCTGCTCACAGCTCTCGCCGAGCGCTTTCCCGGCATCCGGCCCGTCGGCGAGCCAAGCCGCCTCCGGTCGAACTTCGTCAACGGCATCAAGCACCTGCCCGTCAGGCTGGGCTGAGCGGGCTGAGCGGGCTCAGCGCGGGCTGGTCGTCTGGAGCGTCTAGTTCGGCCGTGGCCTGGGCGAACTGGGCGGCGTAGAGGCGGGCGTAGGCGCCGTCGGCGGCGAGCAGTTCCTCGTGGTTGCCCTGCTCGACGATCTCGCCGTGCTCCATGACCAGGATCGTGTCCGCGTCGCGGATCGTGGAAAGCCGGTGGGCGATCACGAAGCTGGTCCTGCCCTGGCGCAGCGAGTTCATCGCCCGCTGGATCAGCACCTCGGTCCTGGTGTCCACCGAAGATGTCGCCTCATCGAGGATCAGGATCGCCGGCCTGGCCAGGAAGGCGCGCGCGATCGTGATGAGCTGCCGCTCCCCCATGCTGACGTTCGAACCTTCCTCGTCTATGACCGTTTCGTACCCGTCCGGTAGGGTTTGCACGAACCGGTCGACGTAGGTGGCCCTGGCCGCCTCGATGATCTGCTCGCGGGTCGGGTCGTCGGCGCCGTAGGCGATGTTGTCGGCGATCGTGCCGCCGAACAGCCACGCGTCCTGGAGCACCATCCCGGTCTGCGACCGCAGTTCCTCCCTGGTCATGTCAGCGATGTTGACTCCGTCAAGCGTGATCGACCCGCCGTCGACCTCGTAGAACCGCATGAGGAGGTTGACCAGGGTTGTCTTGCCTGCCCCGGTCGGGCCGACGATGGCGACCGTCTGGCCTGGCTCGACCGACAGGGACAGGTGCTCGATCAGCGGCACGTTCGGGAAGTACCTGAAGGAGACGTCGCTGAAGGAGACCTTGCCGGTTACCAGTTCCGGCCTGGTCGGCTCGGCCGCGTCCGGCTCCTGCTCGTCGGCGTCGAGAAGCGCGAACACCCGCTCGGCTGACGCGACGCCCGACTGAAGCAGGTTGGCCATGCTCGCCACCTGAGTGAGCGGCTGGCTGAACTGGCGCGAGTACTGGATGAACGCCTGCACGTCGCCGAGCGACAGCGCGCCAGAGGCGACCCTCAGCGCCCCGACCACGGCGACCAGCACGTAATTCAGGTTTCCCATGAACATCATGGCGGGCTGGATCGTGCCGGAAATGAACTGCGCGCGGAAGCTCGACTGGAACAGCTTCTCGTTCTGCTCGGTGAACGTGGCTATCGAAGCGTCTGACTGCCCGAAGACCTTGACCAGCGTGTGGCCGGTGAAGTTCTCCTCGATATGGCCGTTGAGCTTGCCGGTTGTCGACCATTGCTTAATGAACTGCGGTTGCGCGCGTTTTCCGATCCGCGTCACGATAAGCACCGAGGCGGGAACTGTCACCAGGGCGATAAGCGCGAGCAGCCAGGATATCCAGAACATGACGGCCAGCACGCCCACGATCGTGAGCAGCGAAGTCACGACCTGGCTCATCGTCTGCTGCAGCGACTGCGCCAGGTTGTCGATGTCGTTGGTGACCCGGCTGAGGATCTCACCGCGCGGCTGGCGGTCGAAGTAGCTGAGCGGAAGCCTGGACAGCTTTTCCTCGACCTGCTGCCGCAGCCTGAACACGGCGCGCTGCACCATCTTGGCCACGACGCGGCCCTGGATCGCGCTGCACACGGCCGAGGCGATGTAGACGATGGCGACGACGAGCAGCGTCCGGCCGACGTTGTCGAAGTTGATGCCGTGACCTGGAGTGAGGTTCAGCGCGCCGACCAGCTTGGCCTGGGTCGTGTGCCCGGTCGCCCGCAGGTGCTGCACGAACTCCGCCTTGGTGATCCCGGCGGGGATCTTGCTGCTGATGTAGCCGTCGAAGATCAGGTTGGTGACGTCACCGAGAAGCTTCGGGCCGGTCACCGAGAAGAGCACGCTGACCGCGCCCATGACCACCGCGGTCACCATCAGCGCACGCTGCGGCGCCAGCATCCTGAGCAGCCGCTTGCTTGACCCGCTGAAGTTCAGCGCCTTCTCTGTCGACATCCCGCCCATGAAGGCCGCGGGACCGCGGCCGGTCATCCCGGTCCCGGCCGGGCGCAGGTCGCGAGCAGGAGTGACCCGCTCCCCCACGCCGTCCGGCGGCGCCTGCCCGTTCACTTCCTGCCCGTTACTTTCGCTGACGTTCCCTTCCCCGTTCACGCCGCACTCCCCGCCGTGGCTTCCTGCTCGGTTAGCTGGGAGAGCACGATCTCCCTGTAGGTCTCGTCGGACGCCATCAGCTCATCGTGAGTGCCCGCGGCGACGATCTGGCCGCCGTCGAGAACGATGATCTTGTCGGCGTTCCTGATCGTCGCCACGCGCTGGGCCACGATCAGCACGGTCGCGTTCGCCGTCTCGCGGGCGAGCGCCGATCGCAGCGCGGCGTCCGTGGCGTAGTCGAGGGCCGAGAACGAGTCGTCGAACAGGTAGATCTCCGGCTCGTGCACGACCGCCCTGGCGATCGCGAGCCGCTGCCGCTGGCCACCTGACACGTTCGTGCCGCCCTGCGCGATCTTCGCGTCGAGGCCGCCCTGCATCTGCGCCACGAAGTCACGACCCTGGGCGATCTCGAGCGCGTGCCACAACTCGGCGTCGGTGGCGTGAGGATTGCCGTAGCGCAGGTTGGACGCGACCGTGCCAGAGAACAGGTAAGGCTTCTGGGGCACCAGGCCGATGAGGCCCGACAGTTCCATCGGGTCAAGATCGCGGACGTTGACGCCGTCGATGAGGACTTCTCCGTCGGTGGTGTCGAACAACCTGGGGATCAGGCTGATCAGGGTGGTCTTGCCGCTTCCCGTCCCGCCGATGATCGCGGTGACCCGTCCGGGCTCGGCGACCAGGTTGATGTCGCGCAGCACGGGCTGCTGCGCGCCCGGATAGCGGAACTCCCCGTGCCGGATCTCGAGGCGCCCGCGCGCCGGACCCGCCGGCACGGGCTGAAGCGGCGGCAGTACGTCCGGCTTGGCGTCAAGTACCTCGACGATCCGCTCGGCGCAGACCTCCGCCCTCGGCACCATCATGAACATGAAGGTCGCCATCATGACCGACATCAGGATCTGGAGCAGGTAGGACAAGAACGCCACCAGCGCGCCGACCTGCATGGTGCCGTCGTTGATCAGGTGACCGCCGAACCACAGCACGGCGATCGAGGAGAAGTTCAGCACGAGCATCACGGAGGGGAACATCAGCGCCATCAGCCGCCCCGTGCCCAGCCCGACCTCGTAAAGATCGGAGTTGGCCGCGCCGAACCTTTCTCGCTCGCTTGAGTCGCGCACGAACGCCCTGATCACGCGGACGCCGGTGATCTGCTCGCGCATGATCCGGTTGATCTCGTCGATCCGCTCCTGCATCTTGCGGAACAGCGGGCGCATCCGGGAGATGATCAGCGTCACGATGACGCCGAGCGCCGGGACCGAGACCAGGAGCAG
>DATJLT010000195.1:0-14101 GCA_035509195.1 Streptosporangiaceae bacterium
CGCTGCGCATCCTGCGCGCCGCCAGGTTCACCGCGGAACTCGGGTTCACGGCGGTGAAGGAGACCGAGGACGCGATGGCCGAATTCGCGCCCAGGCTGAAGATCGTCTCTGCCGAGCGGATTTCCGCCGAGCTGACCAAGCGTAAACGCTGAACAGTTTACAGGCGCCGTGATTTGTCTCGCCTCGCGCGCCTGCGCGCGTTAGCCCGCGATTCGCGGATGAGACGAGACAATGAGACGAGCGCTCAGCGTCAGCTCATGGGCCGAAGGCACTGCTTGGTCGTCACGGGCGAAGTACGTCAAGGATCTCATGCGCGAGGGACGGGCCGGCGGCCGCGATGAACTTCTGTCGCTGGTTCATCGCGTCCCGTATCTTCGCGAGGGAGCCGAGTTGGTAATCAAGCGGAATGGGAATTCCGTTGAGGTCAATGACAGTTCCGCCGGCCGCGTGGAGCACGTAATGGCCGGGGGAAAGATCCCAGATCGCGAATCCCTTCGCTGTTTCAAGCATGGCATCCGAGAAGCCTGCCGCAACGTGGCACAGGCCGACCGAGCCGAAGTCTACGCCGATGCGGCCTCGGCTCCTGCCGTCATCAGATGCGGTGCTTAGCGCTTCTATGAGCCCTTCCTGGTGCGCGAGTGGCATGAATCTTTCGCTCGGCCGCATGAGGTAGTTGGTGACCAGGGCACGCGAGAGAGGCTGCGGTGAGAGACCGCCGAGAACTCGTGTAGCTGAGTCTGCGGTCACGGCATAAGCCCGGTCAGTGCCGTCGTCATTGCGGGCGGCGATGTAGAGCTGAATATAGTGGAAAATATCACCGACCACGGCGGCGATGGGACGGGCAAGACGACGCGAATAAACCAGCAAATGCGTGTATCCGCAAAGCCCGCGCACGGCCAGTTCGCTGGTGTCAAGAGGATCGGCCAGCACAATAAGGTCTGGGTCTGGATCACTTCCGATCACCTCAGGATCAGATTCTTCCGATGCGTAAATAAAAGACGGAATGCACCTGCGGACAGTTTCCTTGTAATGCTGGTGCATCCACAGGTCATGTACGGACAGAAAGTTATCTTCATGCCGGAAATTCTCATTTTCTCCACGGACGCCCGAGAACGCCGAATCTATGAGACGCGGGCGGATCTCCGCAATCGCGTCTTTAGTCACCTGGGCAAGGCTTAGTGCCAGGTCAGGCATTGTGATATTCGTACTCAACGGGCAATCGCCTCCCAAATCATCGCAATTCTAATGGTGGCTCAATGCCGGGAGAGCTCATCGTCGCGGCTATGAACACGGCCGAAAAATCGGCCTTGTGCATGATCTGCCCGCCTGTCAGGTCGTCAAAGCTTCCCACTTTGAGATCGGCCGCCTTCGTCATAGCTCCGAACACCGCGAAATAGAGCTGCGCGTTCGGGTACTTCGACCTGATCTCCCGGGTTATGAACCCTACTACATCAGCGTGCTTTACCTCAAAATCGCAGATCACGATTGTTGGAAACTCCCGCGCTGCCGGGAAGTATGAATGCTCATCAAGATCGATCCCATCCTGAACCTTATTGCATCGCAGGTAGCCGATCGCACAACGCGAGAAGCGATCCGAGGCCAGGAAGGTCGCCATCACAAGGCCCGCCTCGTTGATTCCGAAGCAGATATCTACATCCAGGCGCTGCCCAAGGTTCTTAATCTGGCGAGCAAGTCTTTCTATTCCGAATCCGAATGTACTCCAGTTCAGATCCAGCAATTGCCCCGCCCGCGGGTTGGGGAGCGTGAAGACGCATATCTCCGAGTTTCCGAACTCCACGGTCGGGACGGAGAGCGTAAATTCCTCGCCAATCTGATCTGCGCCGCTGAAAGGTGATCCGCCCATATCTGGATGACTTAGCGGGTCATAATTTCTGCTGTGGACCGGGGACCGAATTCCGTCGCCGTCAATGCCAGTGGTCCTCAGGGCAATCTGATCTTCGATTGGAAGTCTTTCATAGGCTTCCGCGACCAGTTCGCCTGGCGGAATCGGCTCTTCGGCGGCACCAAACGGGCCACGACCGTAGGCAATGGACAGGATCATCAGACTCGCGAACGAAGGAGGCGAACCCTGGCCGCGACCGCGCGCCCAGGTCTCCCACGCATTCACTGAAGTTCCTCCGAGGCTTGACCGGTATCCGGTCACCTCGTTGTAGCGAACGGCGGCCTGATCCTGCGACAAGCCGGCCGCATATCGATGTGCCTGAAGGCTAGGAATGTCCCGGTATCTATTCATAAGCTCTGCTGCCGCAGCCCGCACGGATCCCGATTCCGCCCATAGTGCTCTGCCGAGATTCGCAAGCTCACGGCCACGTGCCTGCGGGCTGATGCTGCTTCCCGAACTAGCTGTCGTTGTCATGCCCATACCCCGGCTGATGCGCCGTCGCCCTTTGATCGTCCGATTGCCCCGGCGGGAGCAAGCTCGCCACCAGCTTACCCATTTCAATGGGCAACGCTGCGGGTTACCTAAGTCTGCGCAGGTCACGGCACCCAGGAACCAGGTTATTCCCGCCCCGGTGATCAGGTGCCACGGCCACGACCGAGCGTCATCCTTGTAGTGCACATGACGGGACGGACGGTCGAAACGCCAGCAAAGATTCATGGAAACCTTGCATATGAGAGAGCGACCTGCATTCGATCCGGATTCGGACTATAGCCGTGATCTGGCGGAAGGCATGAGGCAGGCGAGGGTGCTGAGGGATGCGCATTTCTGCATTGCCGAGGACGCGGACACGGCTGGCGGCATATGTGGCCGGCCGTCGTCGCCTGCCGATCCGCGAGGCGGGTGCGTGAGGCACCCGACCGTCAGCGTACCTGACAGCGAAAGGAGCCCTCGATGACAGCAGCAACGCAGCAGCTTTTCTACCGGGAGACGTTGTTCGACGCGAACCGCGACCTGATGATCGGCTATCTCGCCGGCGAGGGAACGCCGGATGAGATGGCGCGGGAGATGATCGGCAACGCCTGGGATGCGTGGACGTCCCGGCTGTGCGCGGACCACCCGGAGCTGAACTCCGGGCGGGCGCAGCGGATTCTCAACGAGGCGATCGGCTTCCTGTACCTGGCCGGGCGGTCGCAGGACACGCACGGGCCGTCCCGCGAGGTTGACCTCGGCTGGCACGTGATGCTCACCGACACGCGGGTGTACGCCGCGCTCAGCCACGTGCTGGCCGGCCGGCTCATCCACCACGACGCTTCCGACCTGCTCGGCACCGCTGGCGGTGAGGCCAAGTGCGACCACACGTGCGGCTCGGAGTGCAACGGCGGCGGGCGGGAAAGGGTGCCGTTGCGCGAGACGGTCGCCGCGCTCAGCAAGCTAGGCCCGGTCGACGCCGACCTGTGGCCCGCAGTACTCGAACCTGCCTGACGAGCGGGCGCCGAGGAATCGTAACGAGTTTCTGGGACAACGGGAAGGCACGGGACATGTGCATGGAATCGAGAGCACTTCGTGGCAACAGCCGCACTTCCGTGAAAAAAGCCGTCACGGCCAGTCAGGCCGATACCCGGCGTGCGGGCGAATCCGCCGTCGTGGCGTCGGCTGCCGCGTTGCCTGATTCGATTCTGGATGACGGTGAGGTCGCGAAGCGGAAGATGCTTCTGGCCGAGCTGCAAGCTGCCATGGAAGTTTCAGGCATTCGCTCCGTGGTGACTGGAAACCATCGTCTGGTGCTGCGGTACAACGAGCCGGGCCCGCAGCCTTCTGGCCCGACTGATCCCGAGTTGCGCGTCCTGGCTCCCGCCAGCACCGTGACTACCGATGGGTCAACTTACAGGCTCCGGGACGGTCGGACGTTCCCGGTCAGCGACAAGCCATCGGTCGTGCTCGCGATCCGCGCCTAATCCCCCTTGGTCCCCGGCCCGCTTCCCCTCCTGCCTCGGTCACGACCGGGTAGCGGGCCGGTTCCGCTACTGCTCCGAAAGGACCTCAGCATGACCGCGCCCGATGTCGCTACGAGAGCGACAGCCCCGGCAGCAAAGCTTGAGCCCGACGCGATCGGCGTCGCCCAGGACACGGTGATCGGCATGGCGTCGTCCGCGCCCGCCGTCTCGGTCGGCCTCACCCTGGCAGCATTAGCGCTGGCTACCGCCTACGGAAGCGGGCCGGTCATCTTGCTGACCGCCATCCCCATGCTGATTATCGCCAACGCATACCGGAGGCTGAATCTGTGGACGGCGAACTGCTGTGCGTCGTTCGAGTGGGTCGGCCGCGCTATCAGCCCCTATCTGGGGTTCCTGACGGGCTGGGTGATGATCGCGGCGTACGTCACCGGCGCGGTTTCCGGCGTCGAGGTCATCGGCCCGAACATGCTTGCCGTGTTCGGCGCGCAGCCGAAAGGCCCGTGGGATGACGTGCTGATCGCCACTATCATCACCCTGGTCATGGCTGTGATCGCGATCGCCGGCATCAAGCTGACCGCCCGGACCCAGGTCACCATGGCAGTCGCCGAGTACTCGATCCTGATCGGTTTCGCCATCGCCGGGCTGGTGCTCGTGCTGCGCCACTCCCCCGCACGTTCCCGGTCACCGCCGGCTGGTTCACGCTGCGCGGGATCACCGGGCACGGCAGCATCGCGGTCGGGCTGCTGATCGCCGTTTACGCCTTCAGCGGCTGGGACGGCACGCTGTATGTCAACGAGGAAGTCAAGCACCGGCGCGAGAATCCGGGCCGGGCAGCGATCCTGGCGGTGCTCATCCTCACCGGCCTGTACGTGCTGGTGAACACCGGCCTGCAAGGGGTCGTGAGCCCTTCCGCGCTCCAGGCCCATTCAACTGACGCCCTGGTCTACACGGCCCAGGCCATCGGCGGCCCGGCCTGGGGCAGGGTCATGGCCGTCGCCCTGGCGCTGTCGGTCATCGCAGCGACCGGAACCTCCGTCGTCCTGACCGCCCGGATCGTGTACGGCATGGCCTCCCGGCGCACGCTGCCCGGACGGCTGGCCAACGTCTCGGCCAGGTTCAAGACGCCGGTCGACGCGAGCGTGTGGACGGCTGCCCTGATCATCGTGATCACCTGGGTTTACACCGGTCCCGCCTCCCCCACCAGTAACCCGCGAACCACCCAGAGCAAGCCCGCCAGCACAGAACACCGGGGGCTTCCCGGCTCGCTGATCACCCCCCAACCAGCCGACACAGCAGAGGACCGACCATGCCAGCCGCCACCGCTGCCGTGAGGGAGATGAACATCACCCTCCTTGGCATCGCTCACCCGCACTACCGATTCAACCCCAAAGCAATAGCCTACTTTTATAAATGGGTTGCAGTCATTTGATGCTGTCCCTGTGACGTCGCTGGAACTTTAATGCTGTAGCCAAGGCCGGGCGGACAGCATCGCTGGACACCTGATGGTGCTGGCGGGGCGGGCCCGGGCTGGCCGGGCCGGCGGCGCGGAGCGGAGCAGCGGGGCAGCGGGCCGGGCCGGAGCGGAGCAGCGGGCCTGCGGGGCCGACAGGGTTGGGCGGGGCAGGCCGGGCCGGCGGGGCAAGGCGGGTGCCTCGCACCGGGGGCATCCGCGCGGGCCGTGCCCGCCGGGTAGCCGCAGGTCCTGGTGCCTGCGGCTACCCCCGCCGCCGGCCTGGTATATACCAGGCCGGAGCTGGCGATCAGGCGGCTACCTCGTCCTTACGCGGCCGACCACGTGCCCTCTTCCTTGGCACGATCTCGCCGCGAATGAACAGCTCACCACCCCAGACTCCCCACGGCTCCCGTCGCTCGATCGCGCCGGCCAGGCAGGCTGCCCTGACCGGGCACGAGCCGCACATCGACTTGGCTAGCTCGACGTCCACAGGCGACTCGGCGAAGAACAGGTCAGGGTCGCCGGCGCAGGGCGGCGCGCTGCCCTTGACGACGTCCGCTGGCCAGGCAGGCCCAACCTCCTGAACGGCCTGAACCGCCGACTTAACCACCACGGTGACCGGCACGCTTCCGCTGATAGCGGTCACCCGCACGAATTCCGCCTCGGCCGCCGCTGAGTCCTCTATGACCGCGGCGGGTCCTCGCCGGTACATCGGCTTCATCCCCTCTCATCTGCTGTCGCAGCGTCTCGTCTTGCCGGGCTACCGTGACCTCGCATGACTAAGGCCGCGGACCCGATCTCGGGGTCCGCGGCCTTTGGGGATCTTGGCCGGTCTGGCTAGACCGGATCCCTCGCCGATTGCGGACCCAAGTGACCACCGCCCTGGGCGCTGCCGAGAGCGCCGATGCGTGCGGCGATACGGGTCTTCGTGTGGACGTTCTTGACTGTGCTGTTGCGCTGCTGCCTGACGAGTCCCGCCTGGCCAGCCGCCTGGGCTCCGCGGCCGCCCGGATAGGCCGCCGTGCGCGGCTCCGGCTTCCGCACGAAGGACGTGGCTATCCACGAAGCGCCAGATGGCGCCGCGAAGACGGTCGTCCGATCGGCTAGGTCACCAGGCACGGGCATGGCACCGCTCCAGCGACAGGCGCCCGAGCCGGAACGCATGCGCGGTTGCGCGGCGTCGGCCGGTGTAATGAGGCTCAGCATCACGGGCACCTCCCTCTTCGCAGCATCATGAGACCGCCTGGCTGAGATGAACTATCAAGACCTTAAGCAGGGATAGCACGGACAGGCAACTCTTTTTTCCTGTCCTGTGTCCTGACTGTTATCTGAGGTCAGTACGACTAACGGTGCGAACCAGGCCTTCCTGCACCACAGACACCACTAGCTCGCCCTCCCGCGTGTAAAGCTCGCCCCTGGCCAGTCCTCTGGCACCGGCCGCGACCGGTGATTCCTGCGCGTACAGCAGCCACCGATCAGCACGGAACGGCCGGTGGAACCACATCGCGTGGTCAAGGCTGGCGCCCGACGTCCGCCCGTCGGCCCAGGAAAGGCCGCTTGCCAGCAGCACAGAATCAAGCAGCGTCATGTCGGACGCGTAGGTGACCAGGCAGACATGAAGCAAGGCGTCATCGGGCAGGTCGCCGTCCGCCCTGATCCACGCCATGCTCGACGCGACCCGTAGTGACGGGTCACCGGCAGCCTCGATGCTGGTGGGGCCTATTTGCCGAATGTCAATGGGGTTGTTGCCCGAGTACTCATCCGCCTTATGGCCGAAACGCTGTCTCAGCCGCTCGGCCATCGTCGGCAGCCCCTCTGGCGAGGGCACGCCGGGCATCGGGATCTGGTGGATCACGCCTTCCTCTGGATGATGGAAGGACGCCGACAGCGTGAAGATCGTCTTCCCGTGCTGCACGGCCGATACCCGCCTGGTGGTGAACGAGCGGCCGTCCCTGACCCGGTCGACCAGGTAGATCAGCGGCACCGCCGGATCTCCTGGCCTGATGAAGTACGCGTGAAGCGAGTGCACAGGGCGGTCTGCAGGCGCTGTTCTGCCCGCCGCTACCAGCGCCTGCCCGGCGACCTGCCCGCCGAACACGCGCTGCCGCCGCTCCCCCTCAGGACTGTTACCGCGGAAGATGTCGAGCTCGATCTGCTCAAGATCAAGGAGCTCGACAACCGCGTCCAGAGCCTTGGTCACCGCCTGGCCTCCTTGGTCGCGGCCGCGGGCAAGGGTGACCGCAGCTCACCGATAAAGCGGGAAGGCGTCCTGGCGTAACGGCTGCCGGAATCCCGCGCCAGTGCCCAGGAAAGGTACAGCCGGTGCCTGGCTCTCGTCAGGCCGACATAGAGCAGCCGCCGTTCCTCTTCTATGGCCCGCGCGGTCACCGCGTAGACAATCGGCAGCGCGCCCTCGGTCAGTCCGGGCAGGAAGACCACGTCCCATTCCAGGCCCTTCGCAGCATGCAGGGAAGCCAGCGTCACGCCGCCTGGCGCGGGGGCGTGACCTAGGGCGCTCCGCACCTCAAGCTCGGCGGCCAGGCCTGCCAGGCCCGCATCTGGCGAGGCCGAGAAAAACTCGGCGGCGAGCTGCGCGAGCGCATCGAGCGACTCCCAGCGGTCCCTTGCCTTCCCGCGGCCCGAGGGTGGCTCCTTGCTCAGCCCGAGGCCCATGAGGATGGGGCGAACCTGTGCCCTCGGATCCTCGCCTGGATCGGCCGACCGCGCCGCCACCTTCAGCAGTCCGACTGCCTGCTTGACCTCACCGCGCTCGAAGAACCGCTCGGCGCCACGTAGCTGAACCTGAAGGCCAGCCGAGGCGAGCGCCTCCTCGTAGCCGATCGTCATCGCGTTGGTCCTGACGAGCACGGCGATGCGGGCAGGCGGGACTCCCCCGGCGACAAGCTGGGCGGCCTGCCGCGCCACTGAAGCGGTTTCCTCCCGCTCGTCCCTGTACTCGGTGAACGCGGGTACCGGGCCGGCCGGGAGCTGCGCGACCAGCGGCACGGCAGGGCCGGACCGTGAGAAGACCCGGTTGGCCAGCGCCACGACCTGCGGAGTCGAGCGGTAATTGCGTACCAGCTCAATGACCGTCGCCTGCGGGTAACGGCGCGGGAACCCGGTCAGGTACGCGGGCGTCGCTCCGGCGAAAGAGTAAATCGTCTGGCGCGGGTCGCCGACCACGCAAAGATCATCACGCGAGCCGAGCCACTGGTCGAGCAGGAGCTGCTGTAGCGGATTGACGTCCTGGTACTCATCGACAACGAAATACCGGTACCGGTCCCTCACCGCGGCCGCGGCGACGGGGTGCGCCGCCAGGATGGCCGCCGTCAGCTCGAGCACGGATTCAAAATCGACCACATGCCGCCTGGCCCGCAGCTCCTCATAGGCGGCGTACAGCGCGGCCAGCCGGTCAGGAGCGACAGGCGGCGTGCGGTCGGCCTTCGAGCTAGCGGCCGGATAGTCCTCTGGCCGGATCTGAGTGACCTTGGCCCACTCGACCTCAGCGGCCACGTCACGCAGGCCGGCCGGCTCAAGTGCGATCCGCAGCGGCTTCGCCGCCTCGGCTAGCAGCGACAGTTTCGACTCAAGTACCGCGGGCGGCGGTCCGCCCACGGTCTGCGGCCAGAAATGCGTAAGCTGCCGCAGCGCCGCCGCATGGAACGTGCGCGCTTGCACCTGGCCGAGACCGCTGCCTGGCACCACCGCCTCGCCAAGCTGCCGCAGGCGTCCTCTCAGTTCGCCCGCGGCCCTCGTGGTGAACGTCACGGCTAGGACGCGGTCAGGCCGCACCACGCCGGTCGCTACCGCGTAGCCGATGCGATGCGCGACCGCCCTGGTTTTGCCTGTGCCTGCCCCAGCGAGCACGCAAACGGGACCGCGCACGGAAAGCGCGACCTCACGCTGTTCTGGATCGAGAGCGGCGAGCACCGCGTCAGGGCCTGCCCCCGCGTCGGCACAGGGCAGCGCCGGCCTTGCCTGAAGGTGGGTCAACGGGAAACTATCCTCCTGCGCGACTCGGTTCCGGCGCCATCCTGCCTTATGCTGCCGACAATCGCGTCACCACGGTCGCACCCAAAGCCAGCCTCTCGCGGAAGCAGCGGGCTGATGCCGACGTTACTTAAGTTCAGGTGCGACAATGGCGGCCAAGGAGGGCGAACGCATGACCCAGCCACTGACGATGTACACCACACCATGGTGCGGGTACTGCCGGCGGCTCAAGAACCAGCTTGCCCGTGAGGGCATCGAGGTTACCGAAATCGACATCGAGCGCGTCCCTGAGGCGGCCGAGTACGTCATGACGGTTAACGGCGGCAATCAGACGGTGCCGACCGTACTGTTCGGCGACGGCAGCACGCTCACGAACCCATCTGTCCGTGCCATCAAACAGCGGATGGAAGAATTGGCTGTTGCCACATGAACCCGGCCAGGCGCGGCTCGAACGCGGATGGCGGTGCCGCCGCTAGCGAGCAGGCGGGCGACGCCGCCCAAATGCTCTCCTCGGCCGACGATGCGGTAGTCAGGCGGACCAAGGATGGCTGGCGGGTCGGCGGTTCCGAGTTGCCCGACCTGACCAGCGCCATGGTGCTTGCCGACCTGCTCGCCGCCGAACTGAGCGCGGCGGGCGGCACTCCTGACAGCGCGGCACAGGCAGGACCCGCGGCCGCCCAAGCGGGGGACTCCGGCGAGACCGGTAAGCTCAGGGCCACGATCGGCCAGCTTGAGCACGCGCTGATGGCAAGGGTCAGGGTCGAGCAGGCGATCGGCGTGCTCGCCGAGCGGCACAGAATCCAGCCCAGGCAGGCGTTCGAGCAACTCAGGAACGCGGCGAGGAACCGCGGCCGCCGCGTGATCGACATCGCAAGCGACGTCGTCGCCAGCGCGACCAACCCCTTGCTTCAGCTACCCGACGAACTCTCCAGGCCACGCCCGGCCGGCCGTCAGACCCGCCCGCCTCGGGGCATACTGGGCAGCGAGTGACTCAGATTAACTCTGAGTAACGAAGGGTAGGCATCGCCTCGTGGGCCGCGCCGCGGTCTAGAACGAGGGCCGATGCGTGGATACGGGGGGACCTGGCTGCCTGCTGATCATCGGCGGAGCCGAGGACAGGTGCTGCGGCACCGGGATTCTCGAGCGCTTCGCCGAACTGTGCGGCGGCGGCAAGGCAAGGATCGTGGTGATCACGACCGCGACAGGCGCGCCTGACGTGGTACTCGCCGAGTACGAGCAAGTGTTCAGCAAACTCGGCGTAAAGGAAGTCGCCGAACTGCCGGTCAGCGGGCGCGCGGACGCGGACAGCGATGCCGCGCTTGACATCCTGGACAGCGCGACCGGCGTGCTGTTCTGCGGCGGTGACCAGTCCAGGCTGAGGACCCTTGTCGGCTCGAAGATAAATGACCGGCTCCGCCTGCGGCTGGCGAGCGGGCTCGTCGTAGCGGGCACCAGCGCGGGCGCGACGGCGATGGGCAGGACCATGATCCTTGGCGGCAACGGGCCAGACGTCTCGACTGCCGCCGTGCGGACAGGCCCAGGCCTGGGCTTGATGCCGAAGATGCTGATCGACATGCATTTCGGCGAGCGCGGGCGGCTGCCTCGGCTGCTGAGCGCGGTCGCACTCGACCCTGACAGGCTCGGCGTCGGCATCGACGAGAACACCGCGATTCGCGCGACAGGTGACAGCTTCGAGGTACTTGGCAGCGGCGTGGTCAGCGTGGTGGACGCCGCGAACGCGGGGGTCGTGCACGCCGGCTCGGATGGCGACCCGATCACGCTGTTCGACGTGCGGCTCCACTTGCTTCCTGCCGGCTGCGTCTTCGACATTGCCAGCCGGTCACCGGGCATCGGCCCGGCCCACGCCAGGTACTGAACGGGCCGGGCCAACAGCACTGCGAGGAGCTAACGTGCACCTGGAATACGTGCGCCATCTCAGCGGACCTAATGTCTTCACGACCGCACCTGCCTGCGTCGCGCGCCTCGAACTCGACGAGCTGGCCGGCAAGGAGACGACGGGGCTTCCCGGCTTTGCCGAGAGGCTCACGCTGGCGCTGCCAGGGCTGCACGACCATCACTGCGCCGCCGGCCACCCAGGCGGGTTCACGGCCAAACTCGCCAGCGGGACCTATTTCGGACACGTCGTCGAGCACGTGATGCTTGAGCTGTCAGCCCTCGCCGGCCGCGAGGTCCATCTCGGCCGCACGATGCGGGCAGGTGCCGACGGCCGTTACGACGTCATGACCGAGTGCCCGGCCGACGAGCCGGAGAACTCGGACGTCCCCGAGCACCTGTGCGTACTGGCGATTGCCACAGTCAAGACCTTGATCCGCCAGCAAGCACCCGACTTCGCCGCCGATCTGGCGTCGATCGCCCGCGTGGCGGAGCGAGAACGCCTCGGCCCGAGCACGGCCGCCATCGCCGCGGCGGCCCGCCGCCGCGGCATCCCAGTCAGGCGCACCGGCGGCCTGTCCATGCTGCGCCTGGGCTACGGCTGCTACCGCAGGCTGGTCAGTGCCGCGCTGACCGAGCAGACCTCGGCGATCGGCGTTGACATCGCCTGCGACAAGGAGCTGACCAAGCAGTTCCTCAGCCGGGCGGGAATCCCGGTTCCCGATGGGATACTCGCCAGGGACGCGGCAGCGGCCGCGGCCGCCCTTGACCTGCTTGGCGGCGGGCCTCTTGTGGTCAAGCCAAAGAACGGCAACCACGGCAAGAGCGTGACGGTCGGCGTGACCACGGCCGCCGGGGCCGAGCTTGCTTACCAGACGGCCGCGGCTGGCTCAGGGGCCTGCGAAGTCATCGTCGAACGTTATGTTCCCGGCCACGACTACCGCGTGCTCGTCGTCGACGGTCAGGTCATCGCCGCCGCCCAGCTCAAACCCGCCGCCGTCACCGGAAACGGCAGCGATTCGATCAGCTCGCTGATCGAGCTCGTCAACGGTGACCCTCGCCGTGGCAGCGGCCATTCACGTGTGCTTACCAGGATCGTGATCGACGACGTGACGCTCGCGCATTTGTCAGCGGCCGGCCTCACGCTCGACTCGGTTCCCGCCCCCGGCCAGGAAGTCAGCCTCCGCCAGAACGGAAATCTGTCGACAGGCGGGACGAGCATCGACGTGACCGACCAGGTCCACGACGACGTGGCCGAACTGTGCCGCCGCGCGGCCGGAGCCGCGGGCCTCGATATCTGCGGCGTTGACATCAGGCTGGCCGACATCGGGGCGGCCCTGATCCCGGCTCGCCAGCGGGCCGCCGTCATAGAGATCAACGCCTGCCCGGGACTGCGCATGCACTTGTCACCCGCCGAAGGCAAGCCACGTGACGTGGCTGACGCGATCGTGGACAGGCTGTACCCGCCTGGCGCGCGATCACGGATCCCGATCGTGGCTGTGACCGGCACCAACGGGAAGACGACGACGGTCAGGATGATCGCGAGCCTGCTCGGCCAGGCGGGTTTTCACGCCGGCATGTCCTGCACAGACGGCGTCTACATCGCCGGGAAATGCGTGCTGGAAGCCGACGCCTCAGGACCCAGATCAGCGGAGATGGTTCTCGACGACACCAGCGTCGAGGCCGCGGTGCTCGAGACCGCCAGAGGCGGCATACTGCGGCGCGGCCTCGGCTACGACCAGGCCGACGTCGCCGTGATCACCAATATCAGCGCGGACCATCTCGGCGATGACGGCATCGAAGAACTCGACGAACTGGTTAGCGTCAAGGCCCTGGTCGCGGAGGAACTCAGGCCTGGCGGCAGCGTGGTGCTCAACGCCGACGACCCAGTCACCGCCTCGATCGCGCATCGCGCCCGAGTGCGGAAGAACGGGCCGGTGATCAGGTATTTCAGCACGACCCCTGGTTCCGCGCCCCTTGAGCGGCACAAAAGAGCGGGCGGCATCTGCTATGAGGTACGCGACGGACGCCTCACAGAGACCGATGGCGGACGGCAGCGAACGATCATGGAGCTTGACGAACTGGCAGGCGCCTTCGGCGGCCGGGCCAGGCACGTGGTCGCGAACGCGCTGGCCGCGATCGCGGCGGGGCGCGGCCTGGGGCTCACCGTCAAGGACATCAGGGCAGGGCTGCTCGCTTTCACGCCTGAGACCGCCAATCCAGGCCGCGCCAACGTGTACGTGGCTGCCGGGGGCAGCCCTGTCATGCTCGACTACGGACACAACGCCGCCGCGCTGCTCGCGACGGGTGAGCTGATCACTGCCACCTGGAGCGGCGACCCGGTTGCCGCGATCACGCTGCCAGGCGACAGACGCGATGACCTGATCGAGGAGACAGCTCAGGCGATCGCGACCTGGTTCCCTGTCGTTGTCATCTACGAGGACGACGACCTGCGTGGCCGGCCCCAGGGAGAAATGCGCCAGCTCATCGCCGCCGCGATGCGCCAGGCCAGGCCAGGCATCACGATCAGCCACGCCTCAGGAGCCACTGACGCCCTCCGCGAAGCCGTCTCTCTCGCCGCCGGCGCCCCCGTCTTGTTCACCTACGAGAAACTGAGCACCGCCATGGTGGCCCTCGCCGCCGTCGGCGCCGCCACGGCCGCCACAGGCACCACAGACACGACAGGCACCACAGGCACCACAGGCACAGACACCACGGGCACCACGGGCACCACGGGCGGAAGCTCCTCCGGCCCGTCCGCCCGTTCCGCGGCGGTCAGTCCGGCGACTCCGCCTCGCCAGGCATTACCGGAATCTGCCGTCCCGGCACTTTCCAGCCGACCCCGCCCCGCATCGCCCCGCCAGCACCGCACCGCCAGCACCGCACCGCCCCGCACCGCACCGCACC
>DATJLT010000196.1:0-10575 GCA_035509195.1 Streptosporangiaceae bacterium
TACGGCGTGAATGTCGTCAAGCCGAAGGTGAATACCTGTGTTCGGGCCTTTCGTGATGCCCCAGCCTTCGCGCTCGCTCTTGCCGAGCCCGAGCAGGTGCTCACAGGCTCGCCAGCGAGCGGAATGCGACCAGAACCAGGGGTCACGCTTCCTGGCGTTGACTTGAAGGTCATCGGCGAAGCCGATGCCCAGACGCAGTGCGGCGGCCAGATGCGGCACGACGCACTCAGCGATCGGCAGCACGTCCTGAGGCGTCGGCATGATCTCGACCGAAGGGGGTGTGGAATTCATGTTCATACTATTAGCAGGATTCCCACACCGCTGTCAGGCGGACGCGCCGACACGGGCGGATCTGGGGTAACGATCACGAAAAGCTGGGGGCCAGCAAGATCAACTAGACTCCGACGCTACCCCTGATCTGCGGTTTTACTTTCGTAAAAAGCCCCCTAGGCGATCCGGCGCATGGCGACGATGACCGGCGACCATTCGGACAGCGGCGTGAGCTGGACGTCCTGGCCAGGCTCAGGCGCCTGGATGACCAGCCCGTCGCCGATATACATGCCGACGTGACCAGGGCTGCTCGGCGAGCCGTCGGCGCCCGCCAGGAACAGCAGGTCACCGGGCCGCAGCGAGCTGACCGAGTACACCGGCGTGCCGACGTTCACCTGCGAGTACGTCGTGCGGGGCAGCGGTATCCCGCCGGCCCGGTAGGCCTGCTGCACCAGGGAAGAGCAGTCGCAGTGCAGCGCCAGGTCGCTGCTGTGCGCGCCGGTGCATGACCCGCCGTACTGGTAGGCGGTGCCGAGTTGCGCCAGCGCGAACCTGATCGCGAGGTCCACGGACACCGGTGTCCCCGCGGGAAGCCGGTAATGCCCGGGCAGCTTCGCGCTGGTGCCTGCGGGCACCGCGTTGCCGGCCGAGACCGCGCAAGCGCCCGTGCCGCCGGAGAAGATGGCCGCGAGCCGGGTCGCCGGCGTCCGCCACCGCGCGTACGCACGCGGAAACGAGCCGTCCTTTGCCTGTGAAAACCCCAGGTAGAAGGCCCGCGCCGCGTAGACGGGGTTCATGATCTGGGCGATGGTCCCCGCGCCCGGCGACGGGCTCTGCCCGAAAAGGCCGACCGAGCCCGAGGAACCGTAAGGCAGGTTCTCCAGCCCAGAGTCCTGCATCGCGGCGGCGATCGCCGCGGCCTCAGCGCGCTGCGGCAGCCCGAGGCCGGCGCCGACCGAGTAGATGATCCACGCGTTCGCGACCTGGCCAGGACTGAGCGGCTGCCCTGAGACAACGTCAGAAGCCGCCGCGAAACCGCTGCCAGAGGAGGGCGCGCAGCCGAGCGCCGGGTTCGTGATCCCGCTTCCCACCGCTATCGCCGCGATCGTCACGGCGGAAACCGCAGCCGCCAGCAAGCACCCGAGCGGCACCCACAACGCACGACGGCTCACCGTTCACACCGCCATCTTTTCGTTCGTCCAGAAGAGCTGCCGTTCGGCGGGCGTCAAGATGAGGTGCACGACGTGCGAACTGGCCCGTCCGACCTTCCAGAGCGCACGGCCGATCTGCGCGGCTGACCAGGAGCCAATGTGCGCGCACTCGGTGTCGGTCAGGCCGATGATTTCCCTCGTCATCGCCAGCGGCTGGGTGTCTTGTGCCAGGCAGGCCCGCACGTCGCACGAGGAGATCAGGTTGCGCGCGATCGCCGCCTCCTCGCTGCCCGCCGTCCCCACCGCCTCGAAGTCGGCCAGCCGGTGAGTAGCAAGCACCTGAATGGTGCCCTGTGCGCGCGACAGCCGGAGGTCGGAGTCGATCTTGCGGACCATCGCCGGTATGCGCATCGACCGCCAGAGCTCGTCCCGCACGATCATGCGCACGGGGCCGCCCTCGGCGTCGATCGCGGCCTGGCCCCAGGACGACACGCACGCGAGCGTCATCGCGACGGTCTCGTCCCCCCTGCCATCGAGCCGCGACAGGTCCACGGTCTGCAATGGCGCGTCAAAGTCGGGACGCACGGTTGTCTGCCCGTCGAAGAGCCCGGACAGCGAGCCGGTGACCATGTTGCCGAGCGCGTCGGTCAGCGGCCTGATCATGTCCCTGAGCTCGTCGACACCGTGCTGGCGCACCCGCAGCTCGCGCGCCATGTCGGGAACCGGGTCCCGCAAGAACTGCCAGACCTGCGGGATCGTCGGGTCGTGCAGTGTCGTGGCAGCGTTCGCCTGCCCGGACGCATGCCTGATCGCCAGCGACATCGCGGCCTCTTCCGTCGGATAGAGCCCGCGTCCCAGCCGCATCGTGACCAGCGAAGAAAGGAGCGTCAGCCGGCGGCGGTGAATCTCGCCGAGCCGGTCACGCAGCAGGTCGGGGTCGGCGGGCAGGCTCTCCCCAAGCGGGCCGGCGTCCAGGGGGTTGAGCCGGTTACCCAGGCCAGGTCCGAGCTCGATCGGCGTGATCCCGAGCGCGCGGGCCAGCGGCGCGTACTCGTTCTTGATGTCACCGACCACGAAGGTAGCCACGCCATAGGCCATCAGCCGCAGCGCCAGCGCCTTCACCGTCGCCGACTTGCCCGCTCCGGGCACCCCGGTGACCAGGAGGTTCGGGTTCGTGACCAGGCCGCGCCTCAGCCATTCGACCGGATGACAGGAAAACGACGCGCCGCTCAGGCAGTCGACGCCGAGGTAGGCGCCCACAGGCGGCAGCGGCGAGCCGTGCAGCCACGGGTAAAGACCCTGAACCTGCGCGGTAGAGCCGCGGAACACGCGCGGCGCCGGTGCCTTCGCTGCCCGTCCCGCTCCCCTGCGAGCGTGACCGCGCCTCGGCGGTACTTCGCCCAGGTCAGATCTCGGACTGCGCCCGGCGCGTTCAGGTTCGGCGAGCTCCTCGCCTGCGATGACGCCGGCCGGAACCAGTTCGGCCGGCCTCGCCGCCGCCCTGACCAGGTCGGCCATGGACTGCACGGGCAGATCCTGGTCGGCGGGCGGCCGCCTGCTCACCAGACTTGGCATGAACTACCACCTCCGTTGCGGCAACCCCAGGCCGGCGGGCAGCGCGGCCAGCGCGAATCCGACGTCCTGTGCACCCCACATGCGGCGGATCTCGATCCGGGCAGCGGCGGCGTCTGCCTCGAGCGCGGCCATGGCATCGGCGATGTCACCGCTGTCGGTCACGGTGGCCGACACGTAGCCGGAGAACCTGACCAGGCCGTGGCCTGCGGCGCGCTCGGCGTCCTGTTCCTCGGCGCGGCGCTGCGCGGCTTTCTCGTGCTCTGGCACGATCTGCCCGGTGCGCTGCCGCATCCTGATCGCGACGTCACGCTGCGTCCGCTCGGCGAGTACCTGCCGTTCGGCCTCGCGCGGGCTAAGCGGCTGCAGGTACAGCGATACCGCCCGGCGCGACGTACCGTCCCCGAGCAGCGGAAACAGCGCCGTGGAGTAGACCTCGCCGCGCGGCCAGTCATAGATCTGGTAGCAGACGCTGACCCCGCTGTCGTGCCGGTAGGACCCCCACAGCGCCTCCGCCCTGACGGGCCCGGCGAGCCTCGGGTCAGTGCCGGCCGGCAACCCGGTGTGCTCGCGTCCTGACGCGGTCGCCGACTCCTCGGCGTAGCGGCGCCGCCCGAGCGGCTCGCCGCTCTCCGGGTCGAACGCGGTCCTGAACACCTCCGCTAGCTCTCGCGGTGTCAGCCAGCCCGCTACCTCAAGCTCGGCGTCACTGACGGCCGCCGCCAGCGACCTGACCTGTCGCGCCAGCACCGCGCAGGCTCCGGCCTCGCCGCCGCCGGCGGCCCTGATCGCGGCAGCCGCCCGGCGCTCGTCCATCGTGAACGCCAGCCATTCCTCACGCCGCACCGACGCGGGCGCCGCGTCGCTCAGCAGTTCGGCAGTCACCGCGAGTGCCTGGGCAGGAGCAGCTGAGACGAGGTGATTCTCGTGCCAGCTCCGCAGCCCGGCGGCCTCATCCGGCAGGCTGCGCTGGATGGCCTGGACCCGCATGATGGGGTGATTTTCCGTGCACAGTCCGGCCAGGAACCTTCCCCAGCCGCTTACCTGGCCGTCGCGCCTGCTGGTGTCGGTAAGCCCGATTCCGGCCGACTCGATCCGCGCTACGGCGGTGTAGGTGCGGTCGTGCGGGTGATAGAGGACGGCCATGGTGCGGCCCGTGCCGGTCTCCGCCGCGAGGATGCGGATCGGTGCCAGCACTCCCGGCAGGTCGAGTGGCTGCGGGCCAGCAGGATCGCTGGGTGAGGCCGGCGCGAACGCTCCGGAATGGAAGCGGTTCTGCCCGCGTGCCTTGAGAAGCTGGAAGGACATCGCTATTACCATCCATTCGTCCACGGTGCGGCCGCCCGCGCGGAGGCAGGCGATCATGATCAGGATTGCCGCGACCGGCCACGCCACGAGCGCGTCGGAGAGCCGCCCCGCCGAGACCGGCTGCACCGCGACGAGCACGGCAAGCGCGACGAGCGCCGTACGGCGGCCGCTCATGCCGAGCAGGAAGCTCACCCGCTCGTGCTGCCAGCCACGGTAGGTCTGATCACGGCCGTTCATCGTGCGCTCCCGTCTCCAGCCGCGGCCTTGGGACGCTGACCAGGCTTGGCCTGCTTTGGCTGTGCCCGCGCGGGGAGGCTGGTCCTGGCCAGCCTCGTGACATCGAGGCGGCGATCGGCCCCGGCGCGCAGTTCGTGTACAACGGCCATGGTTCTCGCCTCGGCGATCCTGCTGAGCTCCGCCGGGTCCACGCCGCCAGGCTGGCCGGCGCCGGTCTTCGTGTCCGCGCCGCGAACGCCTGCCAGCGTCCCTCCGGTCACGTGAACCTCAAGCACCGCGGCCGCCCTGGCCATCGCGGGCCAAGCGCACCCCGCCAGAAGCAGCACAAGCAGGCCGGCCAGCAGCTTTTCGACGCCCGTGCCGGGGCTTGGCACGGTAAGGCCGATCGCGAGGATCAGCGCCACGACCGGCTTGAGCGCGATGAGCTGCACCGTCGTCTTCGCAAGCTTGCGCCACCACTGCTGGCTCGCGTTGCCTACCTGTCCGGCCGCCGCGAGCGGCGAGACCGCCACGAGCACGGTCACGGCGATGCCGCGCGCCAGTAGCTGCGCCCACAGCGCGATCGTCAGCACGATTCCGAGCACGGCCATGATCAGCGTGAGGCTGGGAGACACGTTCTGGTTGAAGCTGGCCAGGCCGGCCAGGTGCGCGGACAGCGCGGACGTGCTGCCGAAGCTCCGCACGACGATCCAGGTCGTCAGCTCATCGGCCGCGCGGAGCGCGGTAGCGGCGACGGCCAGCGTGAGCACGAAGGCCAGTGCCGCCTTTCCCACGCCGAGCAGTCCCTGCGCGATCGGCGAACCGTCGTGAGTGACCGCCGTCCTGATCACCTGCGTCAGCAGCAAGACGGCCGCGACCAGCGCGGCGATCTCAAGCGACAGGCCGTAAACGGAACGGACGCTCGTGACGGTCAGGTCGACAGGAGGTATGGCGGTGAACGACCTGGCGAACGAGTCAAGCAACTGTTGCGCGGCCTTGGCGAACGACAGGCAGATGCCCTCCCAGCCTGGAGGGTTCGCCGCGTTCTGCTGGCCTGCCGCGGCTACGCTCAGGCAGCCGGTCAGGTTAGAGATCGGGTCACAGGCCACTGGTCATCGCCTCCCAGCCCTTGGCGGCCGCTTCTGTGGTGCCCGGCGTCGCGAGCAGCGCCGCGGGGTCGTGGGCAGGCGGGCTGAGCAGCCGCCAGCTCCGCGGGGTCCAGGTCAGCCTGACCTCAGTCACGCCGGTGTGCTCGGCGGTACCTGACTGCGCGGTCAGGGTGTAGTCAAAGAGCAGGTACACGGTCGGCCGGTCAGGCGACCCGTCGTGCACCTGGTACATCACGGGCACGAGCAGCGCCGCCGTTCCTGGCGGCAGCGAGCCTGACGACGGCAGGCCGAGAGAACGGCGCGCGGCGATCACGCTGGCCGCCGCGTCCTGCGCGGCGGCCAGGTACGAGGGATCGGCCGCGAGCCTTGCCACCGCGGCCGCGCGATCGGGATCCAAGGTAGAGCCCAGCTCGGTCATGAACTCGACCGCCGCGCTGACCGCGCCGGCCCGCGTATGCGGGTAACGAGTGCAGATACCGTTTACGCAGCCTGTCCCGGCGACCAGCCGGAGGGACGAGCCGTTCCTGTTGCTTTGTGGCTGAACCTGGGAGGGCCGGGCGGAGCGGCCCGCGCCAGGCTGCCTGCCTGCGGGCGCCCGGTCCAGGGCGGTGACCGCGAGCACCGCAGCGATCCCCAGCGCCAGGAGTGCGACGCCGATCCGCTTGCCCATCGCGATCAGCCGAGACTGAACGCGTGGTTCACGAGCGGGATGCCGATCGCGACCACGATCGCGCCGCCAACTGCCCACAGCAGCCCGGCCTTGCCCCGAGCGGCGAGATCGGCTCGGTGGCTCACGCTGCCTACCGCGATCATGCCGCCGGCGGCGACCGCCGAGCCAGCGCACGCCGCCAGCGCGATCCACTTCGTCCAGGCGAGCAGGGTGGCGATAGCGCCGCCGCCAGGGCCAGGGCTAGCTGGCGGCGGGTTCGGTATGTTCCCCAGGTAGTGCGCGCTAGCTGCTAGCAGCGACAGCGCGTGCGGAAGCTGCGACATGCACCGCACCCCTTTCTGCTTGGGCCGGGTCTTTGATGGGAATCGGGCTTACTGCCGGGCAATCGGCAGCCGCGAGCACGGCCTCCGCCAGGTCGGCGACGTCACGGCGGCCAAGCTGCTCGGGCTGGCGGCACGGCCAGTCGTCTCTTCGCAGCGAGGCGTCGTGGCCAAGCTCGACGATCGCGCCGACACGGTCGGCGAGCAGCGTGACGCGGCTGCGCGAGCGCGGCATCCAGCCGTGCCCGCGGCTGTCGCAGATCGCGACCACGAACTGCCGCATCGACAGGCCGCAGGACTCGGCGACGGTCATGGCCTCGAGCGTTCGGGCGAGGCCCGCGGGGCTTGAGTCAGTCACCCACACGGCTGCGGTCCGCGCCGACATCCGCGACATCCAGGCCGCGGCCGTGCTCGGCTGACCACCCGCTTGCTGCCTGGCCAGCCTGAAGCCCTCGAGCGCGTCGGCGTCGATGACCGCTGCCCGCAGGTAGCGCAGGACCGGCTCCCAGGTCTGCGGCCCTGGTCCGGCTCCCTCGAACGACGGTGCCAGAGGCCCGGTGTCCGTGATCACCCAGAGCGGCTTCCCGGCCGGCATCTCGATGGCGGAAGTGCTGCGCGGGATCATCCGGCCTAGCCGCTCGTCATCGAAGGCCGCGAGCCAGCTTGTGCCGCGCTCGGCCGTATGGTCAAGCCAGCCAGGCCACGGCGACGCGCACCTGGGCAGGCAGTCAATGACCGCCAAGGCCCGGTTCCTGCTGTCGGTGGTGCGCTGGTGCAACGCGACCGCGACCTGCGCCGCGACCGTCGAGCGGCCTACCCCGCCTGCCGCCGACATGACCGGCACGACCAGCGGCTTCTGCCCGTCCAGGGAGACCGGCGGGAACTCCGGCGATTTCTTGCCGCCCCTCATGCGAGATCTCCTTTCGAGCCCGCGCTTATCGTTCGGCAATCGTGGCTACGCCAGATCGGCAGACCAGGTTCAGTACTCGCGCGCCATGTACGGCGAGCTCCCGGCGGACCCGCGCCTGCGGCGCCGCCCCCCAACAGCATCAAGTAGCCATCGATGCCGTAACCCGCCGGGCGCCAACAGCATCGATGGCTCCGCGACGCTACGGGAACGACATCAAGTAGCCACCGATGTCCCCGGCCCCGGCCCGCGAACGACAACAACGAGCCAGCGTTGCCGTAAATCCCGGCGCAATGCCCGGAACTCGCCGCACGCCGGACCAAGCCGGGCGGCCGCCCGGAACCCAATCGCCGGGAGCAGCTCTGCCGGGATACGGGGGTTTTGCCGGAAAACGGTGGCCTCGCCGGCTACTGCAGGCCTCGGGTACTCAGCCCGTCAGGTCAACGACGCGGCTCACGGTGCTCTCGCGAAGCGGCGCCGACCTGACCGCCGCGTCATCGACGATCATGCCGTCGAAAAGGTTGACTACCCTGTCGGCCATGCTCGCTGCCCTGGCGTCGTGCGTGACGAGGAGGATCGCCTGGCCTTGCGCGTGATTACGGCGCAGCAGCCGAAGCACCGCCGACGTGTTGGAACTGTCCAGGTTGCCGGTGGGCTCATCGGTCAGCAGCAGGCTCGGACGGTGGGCTAGTGCCCGCGCCACCGCTACGCGCTGCTGCTCACCGCCAGAAAGCTCAGACGGGGCGGTACGTGCCTTCGCGCTGAGACCGAGATCTTCGAGTAGTTCCTCGCGCCTGGCCCTGGCCTCGCGCGCGCTGGCACCTCCGACGAGAGCGGCGATCTCGACGTTGTCGGCGACGCTCATGCCTCCGATCAGGTTGAAGAACTGGAAGACGAACCCGATGTGCTGCCGGCGAAGTCTCGCCCACCTGGCCGGCGTAAGCCCGTCGACCCGCTTGTTGTTCAGCCAGATCTCGCCGCTTGTCGAGGGCTCAAGGCCGCCGAGCACATGCAAGAGAGTGGATTTTCCTGAACCTGAAGGGCCGGTCACGGCGACGAACTCACCGCGCGCTATCCGCAGATCGATGCCTCGCAGCGCGTGCACAGGTCCGGCTTCGGTCTTGAACGCCTTGGTGAGGCCGACGCAACGCAGCAGCACAGGTTCGGGCGCTGCTTCGGGTTCTTGATCAGGCCCAGGCGCACGCTTTGGGGTCGGGGTTGATGACCGCCGGGGTCCGCGCACCTGGGTTGAGGTCACAACAGTTCCTCCTGGCAGCGCTCTAGCCAGTCAAGATCGGCCTGCACATGAAGTATCGCCCCCTCAACGAGTAGCCGTCCAACCTTGTTGGTCCTCGGAACCTGCTCGGCTACCCGGTTCAGGCTCCGCATCAGGCCAAGGTAATGACGCCGCTGCCGGTTAATCAGCGTCAGCGAGTCCGCGATCCCCGCGGCCGGGCCAAGCGCCAGCTTCATGAAGAAGTCATCGCGCAGCCTTGGCTCATCGCTGGGCTCTTCCACCCAGGCGGCGACTTCTTCCCTGCCCGCCTCGGTCAGCTCATAGACCCGCTTGTTCGGCCGGTCAGACTGCACGACGTCCTCGCTGCGGACGAGTCCGGCACGCTCAAGGCGCTGCAACGTCATGTAAATTTGCCCGATGTTCGGCGAAGGATAGGCTTCACCGAAGGTCTGCTCGAGCCTCGCCTTCAGCTCATACCCATGAGCAGGTTCCTTTGCCAGCAGCGCCAGCAGCGGCAGACGCATGACCTGCTTACCCCCGTCCGAACTCCGCTCAGCCACTCATCGTAAGAGGGAGTAGCAGACTGTTTTCGCGCGCGAATACGTTGTCTGTTTGACCTGTACCTAGCCGAAGTGTATAACACCATGTCACGACGGCCTGGCTGGAGCGTAGCCGAATGAGAACACCAGGTACTCGGATGGCCGTGATCGCGGCGCTGTTCCTTGTTGCCGTGACGCCTGCGGCGTGCTCGTCGCCAGCCCCGGCGGCGGTCAGCTCGCTCAGCGGAATCGGCCCGATCACTTTCGCCACGGGCAAGCTCGACACGAGCAGCTACCTGCCCGCCCTGATCAGGCAATGGAACTCGACTCACCCGGGCCAGCACGTCACGCTCGTTCCCCTGCCAGACGACACGGACGACCAGCTCGCGCAGCTCGTGGCCAACCTGCAGACCAAGAGCAGCTTGTACGACGTGATGAGCCTGGACGTGATCTGGACGGCCGAGTTCGCGGCTAACGGCTGGATCGTTCCCGTCAACCCGGCCTCGTTCCGCCTGAGCGGCATGCTGGCGCCGGCGGTCGCCACCGCCAGGTACGAGGACCGCCTCTACGCGGTCCCGTTCACGAGCAACGCCGAGCTGCTCTACTACCGCAAGGACATCCTGGCCGGGCGCAAGCCGCCGCGAACCTGGGCGCAGCTCGCCGCGATGGCGAGGACGCTGGCGCCACGTCATCACATGGCAGGCTACGCCGGGCAGCTCGCGGCCTACGAGGGCCTGACCGTCAACTTCGCCGAGGCGGTCCAGTCGGCGGGCGGTAGCATCTTGTCGCCAGACGGCACGCGGGTGACGCTGAATACCCCGCAGGGCAGGGAAGGACTGAGCTTCCTGGAGAACGGGCTGCGGCAGGGCTGGATCCCGCGCGCGGCGCTGAAGTACGACGAGGCCGCTTCCCAGAGGGCGTTCGAGGCAGGCAAGCTGCTCTTCCTCAACAACTGGCCCTACGTGTACGGCCAGGCGAGCATCCCGGGGCCTGGCAACAAGGTGGCGGGCAAATTCGGGGTCACCGCCCTGCCTGGCCCGCACGGGACGGGATCGAGCTCACTGGGCGGCGCGAACCTCGCGATCAGCGCGTTCTCCAGGCACCAGATCACCGCGCTTCGCTTCATCAGGTTCCTCACCAGCGTGCCGAGCGAGCGCAGGATCCTGATCGATGCGTCGCTGCCGCCCGTCTGGACCTCGCTGTACAGCGAGCCTTCGCTCGTTCACCGCTTTCCTTACCTTCCCGTGCTGAAAAAGGCGATCCTTTCGGCGAAGCC
>DATJLT010000197.1:0-2519 GCA_035509195.1 Streptosporangiaceae bacterium
CTGACCGTGTTCCGCAGGATCACCCTGCCCATGGTCGCTCCGTCCCTGGGGGCGGGCGCGGTATTGTGCTGGGCACGCGCCCTGGGTGAGTTCGGGGCGACGATCACGTTCGCCGGCAGCTTCCCCGGCCAGACAGAGACGATGCCGATCGCCGTGTACTACGCCCTGGAGAATGACCCGGATGCGGCGATCGCGCTCAGCCTGGTCCTGCTGGTCGTCTCCGTCGTCGTGCTGGTCTCCCTGCGCGACCGCTGGCTGCGGGGCTCACCCGTATGAACCACGGGCCCTTATGACGCACGTGGACAGCGGCGGCCTGGTTGTCGACGCCGAGGTCAGGCGCGGCAGCTTCACACTCGAGGTCAGCCTGACCGCGGCGCCCGGTCAGGTTCTCGGACTGCTCGGGCCCAACGGGGCCGGCAAGTCCACGCTGCTCAGCGCGGTAGCCGGTCTCACTCCGGTCTCGGCCGGCCGGATCGCGCTCGGCAGCACCGTCTTCGACGACGCGGGGCCGGGCACCTTCGTGGAGGCGTCGGGGCGCCCGATTGGCTTCGTCTTCCAGAACTACCGGCTCTTCCCGCACATGAGCGTGGCGGAGAATGTGGCATTCTCGCCGCTGGCCCGGGGCCAGGGGAAGCAGGCAGCGAGGTCGGCCGCCAGTTACTGGCTCGACCGGCTCAGGCTGGCCGAGCTGGCTGACCGCAAGCCCGGTCAGCTGTCCGGCGGGCAGGCGCAGCGGGTGGCCCTGGCCCGGGCCCTGGCCGGCCAGCCGTCGCTGCTGCTCCTGGACGAGCCGCTGTCGGCGCTCGACGCCGGCACCCGCCTCGACGTGCAGGCCGAGCTCAAGCGGCACCTGTCCGACTTCGCCGGGCCGTGCCTGCTGGTCACCCACGACCCGCTCGAAGCGCTCGTGCTAGCCGACCAGGTGGTCGTCCTCGAAGGCGGCCGCATCGTGCAGGAGGGCACCCCGGCGCAGATCGCTCGTCAGCCCGGCACTGATTACGTGGCCAAGCTGGTCGGCCTGAACTTGTACGCGGGCCGCGCCGATGGCGACACGGTGGCCCTCGCCGAAGGCGGAACCCTCGTGATCCCGGACCACGGCCAGCGCGGTGACGTGCATGTGGCGGTGCGCCCTTCGGCCATCGTGGTCAGCACGCAGCCGCTCGAGCACAGCAGCGCCCGCAACACCTGGCAGGCGAAGATCAGCGGGCTCACCCTGCTGGCCGACCGCGTCCGGCTCGATCTCGACGGCCAGCCACCCGCCCTGGTCGACGTCACCCCCGCCGCGGTCGCCGACCTGTCCCTCGATCCCGGCAGCCAGGTCTGGCTCACCGTCAAGGCCACCGACCTCGAAGTCTACCCCCGCACCGGCTGACGGGCGGCCCATACCATAAAATAACCTCTGACCTGGTAAGTCAGAGGTCGTCGAAGTCGCCGTCTTTAACCCCGGCGACGAACACGCGCCATTCGCCCCGGCTGAGCGTGACGCACTCACCATCCGGATCCGCTGAGCTGCGGACCAGGACAGATTCGCCCAGAGTTCCGATCTCGACGCACGCACCGTTGTCGCAACGCCTGGCCACGTGCCATGCAGGTTCGCCCTCTGCCCTGTCGCCCATCACGATCCCATGCAGTTCTCAGTATGTAAGACTTCGCTTTCGAGGCAAGCATAGGCTGTCGGTTCATGTCAACCACGAGACTCAACTGCTGCGGATAGGCACGATGCGGCCGGCGCATTATGGCTGAAAACGTAAGGGCCGACGCCGCGCGTCGGCCCTTACCTGAAAACTGAATTCGAGGAACGTCAGGCGATCTTATCGAAGTCGCCCAGCTTGACGCCAGCCACAAATTGCCGCCACTCGCTTACGGTGAACTTGCTAACCGGCGCCTGGGGGTTGCTCGTGTTGCCGATCAGTACAGCATCGCCGCTTCGCGCGACACCTATACACTGGCCCCCGTCACACGTGCGCGAAACCTGCCAGGCAAGATTCGCCTGGTCAGCCTGATAGCTAGACATGGAAACCTTTCATGCATCATGAATTCATATAAACAATAAGGCGCGGAAGTTAATCCCCGCGTTCATACTCTTTCCGCACATTCTCCATGAACTCGATCGAGCCATCAGGATCCAGCGCGCGATCGCGAAGGTACTCGACAGTCTCGCGGTAGCGAGCAATGTCTGGCCCACGCTGAAGGTACTGATTGTCCGTCAAACCTTCGATATATACTACCGGCCACAAATTTGACTCGTCGTCGAACTCGAGCAAGACGAAATAACTATCCGCTGCAGCGTATGCCCCGGCCTTAAACGGAATGACCTGGACCGTTATGCGGTTGCCGTGAACCAACTGCAAGACCTTGCCGACCTGAGCAGCCATCAGCGACGGGCTGCCTACGCCGCGACGGAATACCATCTCATCAAGTAGTACATTATAAAATGGGCCGTTGTCACCCAGCACTTCCTGGCGGCGAATTCGGGCCGCAGTTCGCTGCTGGACGACATGCAGATCCATTTTCGGTGC
>DATJLT010000198.1:0-3188 GCA_035509195.1 Streptosporangiaceae bacterium
ATCAGGGAGCGCCTTTCTACACGCTCCTTCTGCTACCCGTAGTCGTGGCGTTCGTGTCGCACGTGGGGGTGCTTGGCCGCTGGTACCCGCCGTGTCGCACGCTGGCCTGGACTACGCTCCTCGCGGCCTTGCCAGGGGCGATCTTCTTCCGCTCGATTGGTGATGGCACCTCATTCGTCGGCCCGATAGTGGGCTGGGTGCTTGCGGCGATCGTGATCGGGTGGCGGATCGCGAAGGCGCTGCAGGACAGCAGGCAGGCGGCGAACTTGCAGCAGGTGCGCGGCAGCGTCGCGACCGGGACGACCTGGCCGCCTCGTACCGGGCCTGGCGGGCCTACCGGTCCTGGCGGTCAGCCTCGGCCGATGACCAGGCCGCCGGGCGGGCAGCCGCCGGCCGATGCGGGCGGGCGGCTTCCGACCGGGGCGCGGGCCGGGTGGTCTGGGCCGATCGCGGCGACTGCCGCGCTGGCGGCTGATCGGGTGCCCGCCGATCGCCCGGTGATCACGGTCGAGGAAGCGATGGCCGAGCTTGACGCGATGATCGGCTTGACCGCTGTGAAGGATCAGGTCAGGTCCATCGCCGCGTCCGTTGAGGCGGCGCGGCGGCGGGCGATGGCCGGGCTGGGCGCGGAAAAGCCGATGCAGCATCTGGTGTTCCTCGGCCCGCCAGGCACAGGGAAGACCGCGGTCGCGCGGATCGTGGCGAAGGTGTTCTACGCGTTCGGATTGCTCGAGACGCCGACGGTGGTCGAGGCTCAGCGCAGCGACCTGGTGGGCGAGTTCCTCGGCGCGACGGCGATCAAGGCCAACGAGCTTGTCGACTCGGCGCTCGGTGGCGTGCTGTTCATCGACGAGGCATACAGCCTGGTAAATGAGGGCGATGGCCAGAACGACCGGTTCGGCAACGAGGCCGTGCAGGTGCTGCTTAAGCGAGCGGAAGACGACCGCGAGCGGCTGATCATCATTCTGGCTGGTTACGAGCGGCAGATGGAGTCTTTCCTCGCCAGTAACCCCGGGCTGACCTCTCGTTTCGCCGTGCGGATCAAGTTCGGCGGCTATTCGCCCGCTGAACTGCTCCAGCTCGCCGACCTCGCGGTCGCCAGGCGGGGCGAGATCATCGACCCGCAGGCGAGGTCGGTGCTCTGGCGGATGTTCGAGGAAGTCGGTCGAAGGCGCTTGGTTGATGAGCTCGGGAACGGCCGGTTCGTCCGCTCCCTGCTTGAGCGGGCAGGGCAGGCCAGGGATGTCCGCGTGATGGCAGGAGTCGGTGATCCGGCTCCCGCCGACCTGATCACGCTGCGCGGCAGCGATTTCCAGCAGGCCTACACCGACCTGACTTCCAGGTACCGTGGCTACGACGAGACGCCGACGCTCGAGAGCGCCCTCGCCGAGCTTGACGCCCTCGTCGGGCTTGATCCGGTCAAGCGGCAGGTACATGAGATCGCGGCTCAGCTCAGAGTCGCCCGGCTGCGCGACGCTCACGGCCTGACCAGCCAGCCGCCGGTGCGCCACTTCGTCTTCACCGGCCCGCCAGGCACGGGCAAGACCACGGTCGCGCGCATCCTGGCCAGGATCTTCGCCGCGCTTGGCCTGCTCGTGCGGCCTGGCGTGGTCGAGGCGCATCGCCCCGATCTGGTCGGTGACCATCTGGGCTCGACGGCGATCAAGACCAACAAGCTGATCGATTCGGCGCTCGGCGGCGTGCTGTTCATCGACGAGGCCTACTCCCTGTACAACGACGGGTACTCAGGTGGCGACGCCTTCGGCTCGGAGGCCATAGCGACGTTGCTGAAGCGGGCAGAGGACGATCGCGACCGGCTGGTCATCGTGCTTGCCGGTTACACCGACGACATGAACAGGTTCCTGCGCACCAATCCCGGTCTCGCTTCCCGGTTCAGCACGCGGATAGCGTTCCCCAGTTATGCTCCGGCCGACCTGGTCAGGATCGCCACGATCTTCGCCGAGCATTCAGGCGACCGGTTCGCCCCTGACGCGATTCCCGTGCTGACCGAGATCCTGACGCGCGCCTGCGATCAGGGCCGGATCGACGAACTCGGCAACGGCCGTTACGCCCGGTCACTGTACGAACGGGCCTGCGCCTCCCGTGACTTGCGCGTAGCGCACCTTGGCGACGTTGCGAGCGCGGTCGAGCTCACCACAGTCTCCGCGGCCGACGTCGAAGCCGCCTACAGAGGCATCGGCGGTTAGCGCCCTGCGGACTCAGGGGCGGACTGAGGTTTGGTGTTGGCCGGGCGGGGGCGGGGGGAACTCAGCGTGGGGTCGATAGCCTCGCGAACCTGATCAGGTCGCCGGGCCTCAGCTGGGCGGCGCGGCCTAGATCCGCGGCGACGACTACGGCTATGACGGGGTAGCCGCCGGTGGTGGGGCGATCGGCGAGGAGGAGGATCGGCTGGCCGTCAGGCGGTACTTGCAGGGAGCCGGTGACCATGCCCTCGCTCGGCAACTCAGCCTCACCCGCGCGGCACAGCAACGGGCCTTCGAGCCGGAGGCCGGTCCGGTTGCTGGCGGCGGCGACGGTGTAGGGGGCGGCCTGAAGCTGGTCGAGCGCGCCAGAATCGAACCAGTCGAGCCTCGGGCCGCCGATGACCCTGAGCCGCACTATTTCTCCCCGGCCTGGTACGACAGTGGCCATTGAAGAAGCAGAGGCGCAAGTGGCGTCTGAAGCCTGGCCAAGCGGCAGCACGTCGCCAGCCTTCAGTGGCGTGCCGCCCAAGCCGGAAAGCAGGTCGGCCGACCGGCTGCCGAGCACAGGAGTGACGGCGATGCCGCCCGCCACGGAAAGGTAACTACGCAACCCGGCGACCGGCGCCCCGATGGTGACCACGTCGCCGGCGGGCACGAGGTGAGCGGCATGCAGGCAGGCCGGCGAGCCAGAGATCGACACCGCGGCCGGCGCTCCGGTCACGGCGACCACGGCACCGTCGGGAAACCGGAATGTACCCCGACCGAGGGTCAGTTCGAGGCCGGCCGCGCCGTCCTCGTTGCCCACCAGCCGATTACCCGCGATGAGGCTGCCGGCGTCTGCCGCACCAGAGGGCGGGACGGCCAGTGCTCCGAGTCCGACCCGCCCGAGATCCTGCACGGTCGCGAGTGGTCCCGGCCTGATGACCTCGAGAACGCGGCCCGAGTTGCCCCTGGGATCAAAGTGACGAGAGGGATTCGCCGGCC
>DATJLT010000199.1:0-3624 GCA_035509195.1 Streptosporangiaceae bacterium
GTTGTAACCCCAGCACCAGACACCGGCGTTGTGCTCGAGGTGCTGACCGCGCATGAGTGATACTCGCCCGTCGCGACGTTGACCGCCGTGGCAGGCCGGTGACCTGCACGGGCGCCAGTGAGTCCGTCTTGATGCCGTCGCCGACCTGGCCGGTGGTGTTCTGGCCCCAGCACCAGACCGTCCGGTCTGGCATGAGCGCGCACGAGTGGTAGCCGCCTGCCGCCACCACAGGCAGCGTCGGCATGGCGTAAGCCGGCTGAGCCGTCACCGTCGCCGCAAGACCGGCGCCGACCAAAGTCGCGGTAACTGCCGCTGCGAGTAGCCTTGTCACTGTTGTGACTTCCTGCTGGTGATTTCTGGCTGAACCGGAGCTCAAGCTTTGCTTGCGCTCCACGGGCCGCCTGGATTTCCGCTGGCGGCACGGATCTTGTAGGTGCCTGACATTGAGTTGCCGTCGACCGTTCCCTGATAGGTGATGGCGGTCGAGCCGACGGTGCCGAAACTGATCGTGCCGCCGTTCACGACGCCGTTGATCGGCAGCGTGTCACCCGGATTGGAGATCATGATCGTGCCGTGCAAGTGCGTGCCGGTCTGATGCCAGGTCAGCCGGAAGGTGCCCGTGTACGAGCCGCTATAGCGGCCGTTCCACGTGCCGGAGAGCGGCCCGCTGGCCTGGCTGCCCCGGGTGGCCGAGGTCGAGCTGGCCGCAGGCGTGGTCTTCGCGGCCGGGCCGGCCTTGCTGGCCGGGGCGGCTGGGTGCGAGCCGGATCCGCTCCCCGAGCCCGCGCTCGAGCAGGCCGCTAGCGTCACGGCCAGAGTCATGATCACCAGTGACGTCGCCGCGAAGCGGGACCTTCTGGCAGCAATGCTGTTCATTCGCTGAGTCCTTTCTCCGGTTCTTGCCTGTTCCAGCTCAGCCCGACGCAGTGGAGTATCCGTTCAAACGGCAGCCCGGCTCGCTCGCTGAGGGCGCGGATGTCGGCGACAGGCCCGGCGAACAGGCAGAGCAGGACCTCGTCCTCTGGCATCAGGAGCGAGCCGATGAAGGCCACCTGGCCCGGAAAACTCGCCGCCTCAGCCCGCAGGCGCTCGCCGAAGGCCTCGGCAAGCGCCGGGGTCAGCCCTGGCAGCAGGCACTCAGCCACCTGCCAGCACACGCGGTGAGTTCTCATCGCCCAGCGGATCTGACGCTCATGCCAGGAAGGTAGGTCCTGGCTGCGGGCGGCCGCGTCGGGGAAAACCCTTCAATCGCGCGGGCTAGTCCCTCCCAGGCCGCGCGAGGGCAGCCGCGAGTTGCGCACGCGACCGCACGCCGAGTTTCCGGTAAGCCCGGGTCAGATTGGCCTCGACCGTCTTGTCAGACAGGAAGAGCCTCGCCGCGATCTCGTGGTTGCGCAGCCCGGCCGCGGCCAGCTCGCAGACCTTGCGCTCGGCGCCAGTGAGCTGATCGCCGTCTCCGCGCCTGGCGCCGGCCCGGCTCAGCTCGTCTTGCGCGATCGCGGCCCAGCCGAGCGCTCCCGCCGACGTCAGCTCGGCGAGTGCCTGCCGCAGGCATTCCTGCGCCAGGTGGCGCTCGTTACGCCGCCGGTGCAGCCGGCCGAGTGCCAGCAGGGTCCGGCCGCGTTCGGCCGGCATGTCCAGGTCTTCTTGCGCGGCCAGAGCGCGCTCATAGCACTCAAGCGCCGAGTCAAGGTCGCCGCGCGCGGCGTGTACCAGGCCGCGGCCGCGCGCCGAGACCGCGCTGATCCACGGCCTTGGCAGCGCCCTGGCCCGCTGCTCCATCCTGGCCACCAGCCGCTCGCCCCTGTCCAGGTCGCCTAGGCCGATGACCGCTTCGGCGTGATCGGCGTGAAACCGCTGGTTCGCTGGCTCCCTGTTGTGTACCAGCTCATTGATTACGTCGGCCCTGGTGAGCTGAAGGTCGCACTCAGCGAGGTCACCCGTGGTCAGCGCCGCAAGCCCGATCGCTTCCCTGGCCTGCTCCTCAAGCAGCAGGTCAGGCTTGTCATCGAGATGCGTGAGTACGCTCTTCGCCAGGCGCCCGGCTTGCTCGCTGTCGCCCGCGCAGGCGAAGACGTACGCCTGCGCGCTGAGCGCGACGTCAATGTAAGCTTCCTGCGCGGTTTGCTCGACTAGGTCGAGCGCCTGCTGCGCCAGCGTCTTGGCCAGGTCCAGGTGACCGGTCATGGCCTCGACCCTCGCGAGCTGCGTCAGTGCCGGTGCTTCCTGCGCGGCGTCGCCGTGCTCGCGGAACGCGATGAGCAGCTCCTGCAGCCGCTGCCGCGCGGTGCCGAAGTCGTCGAAATACTTCGCCCAGAACGCGGGTACCGGGCTCCTGACCCAGCCGGTCGCCGCTTGCTGCAGCCGCATGGCCTTCTCGATCGCCGCATGGTCCGCGCCGAGACCCGCGTGCAGCTTGAACAACGCGAGGGTACACAGAGTGAACGAGTACTGTTCGGGGTTGGCCTGCTCATCGAGCAAGGCCAGCGCCGCCTGCCCGTGCTCGACCCCGACGTCGGCGTCGTCTGACCCAGACGCGATCCTGGCGTGAATGCGGGCCTTGAGCGCCTGGCTCCGCGCCTGCGCGAGTGCCCGCGTCATCACTTGCCTGCCAGCCTCGGCCTCACCCTGCACCCAGCGCATGGTCCCGAGGCCGAGCAGCACCTCGGCACGGTCATCGCCGGCCGGCAGTTCGCCGAGCATGGCTTCCAGGCCCTGCCTGGCGCCGGCCGGATCTCCGGCGAAGTAACGGCGCTCGGACAGTTCGATGCCGCGCTGAACCCTAGCCTGCCCGCTGGATTCGGGAGTCAGCCGCAGCGCCAGGTCCTGCATCTCGACCGCCAGTTCTGCGGCACCGCGCGCACCCGCCGCGGCAGCGGCGCGATCCAGCTCAGCGGCGGTATCCTCATCCGGCCCTGTCGCGGCCAGGGCCAGGTGCCTGGCTCGTTCGACCAGGTCGCTCGTCCGCCCCGCCAGCCGCCTGTGCAGCGTCGCGCGTTCGGCCGCTGGCAACGACGCGTACAGCGCGGAACGCAGCAGCGGGTGCGTGAACTCGACCCGGCCTTCCTGGCTGACCGCGACGACGCCGGCCCGTTCTGCCGGTGCGAGCGCCTCGATCTCCACCTGGCCGACCGCGGCGCCCGGCATGGCCGCCACCTCGGCGAGCACGTCGCGAGTAGAGCGCGGTAGGCGCCGCAGCCTGAGCATCGCCAGCTCGCTGTGATCCCCTGGTACCGGCAGCGGCCGACCTGGCGGCGGAGGGCCGACCCGCCTGAGCTCCCTGGCGATCTCCAGGGCGTAGAACGGGTTGCCAGCGGCCGCGCGGTGGATGCTGACAAGCAGCGGCCGCGGGAAGGAGCCGCCGAGCGTCTCGGTGAACATCTGATGGATCGCGGCGACGCTCAGCGGGCCGAGCCCAAGCCGATGGCCGTCCAGCGCGGACTCGACCGCCTCGAACTCGCTTCCCGCCGGAGCGGTCCTGACCGCGGCGAGCACGCCGACCGGGCGGTGCTCGATCCGGCGCAGCGCGAACGCCAGTACCCGCGCCGACGCCGGGTCGAGCCACTGTGCGTCATCGACGGCCAGCACGACAGGACTGCCGACGGCCAGCCCGCCGAGCAGCGC
>DATJLT010000200.1:0-40618 GCA_035509195.1 Streptosporangiaceae bacterium
GGGACCTGGCGCTGCCCGGAGAGCACCGCGCTGCTTTCCTCGGTGAGGGCCAGGGTGCCGTAGTCGCCCTCGACGGCGATGAGTCGCTGCGCGAGCAACTGCCTCACCACGCCCCGCCACTCACCGTCAGACAACTCACCGCCGATACCGAACACGGTGAGTCGCTGGTGGTTATTTTGCAGAATCTTAGGAGTTTCCTTGCCGAGCAGTATGTCGATGATGTGCCCGGCGCCGTACCGCTGCCCGTGCTCGCGCTTCAGCCGGAACACCGCGGACAGGAACTTCTGGGCGGCGACCGTCCCGTCCCAGGTCTGCGCGGGCACCAGGCAGGTGTCGCAGTTCCCGCACGGAGCGGCTGCCTCGCCGAAGTAGCCGAGCATCTGGACCCGGCGGCACTCGACGGTCTCGCAGAGCGCGAGCATCGCGTCCAGGTGCATGCCGAGGCGGCGGCGATGGGCCAGGTCCCCTTCCGAGGCGTCGATCAGCCGCCGCAATTGCATGACGTCGGAGAGCCCGTACCCGAGCCACGCCGTCGCCGGCAGTCCGTCCCGCCCGGCCCGGCCAGTCTCCTGGTAATACCCTTCAACCGACTTCGGCAGGTCCAGGTGAGCCACGAACCTGACGTCCGGTTTGTCGATGCCCATGCCAAAGGCGATCGTGGCGACCATGACGAGGCCGTCCTCGCGCAGGAAGCGCGACTGGTTCGCCGCTCGCGTACGGCCATCGAGTCCGGCGTGGTACGGCAGCGCGGTGATCCCGTTGCGGCCGAGGAACTCGGCGGTCTTCTCGACCGAGGCGCGGCTCAGGCAGTAGACGATGCCCGCGTCGCCCGCGTGCTCGCCGCGCAGGAGGTCAAGTAGCTGGCGGTTCGGCTCGGCCTTCGGCTCGATCCGGTACCTGATATTGGGGCGGTCGAAGCTGGCCACGAAGTGCCTGGCGTCCCCGAGCCGCAGCCGGTCAGCGATTTCTTCACGAGTCGCCTGCGTCGCCGTAGCAGTCAGCGCGATCCTGGGTACCTCTGGCCACCGCTCATGCAGCGAAGAAAGCTCCAGGTAGTCGGGCCTGAAGTCGTGACCCCACTGGGCCACGCAGTGGGCCTCGTCGATCGCGAACAGCGCCGCCTTGCCACGGTCGAGCAGCCGCATCGTCTGCTCGGAGCGCAGCCGCTCCGGCGCCAGGTAAAGCAGGTCAAGCTCTCCGGCCAGGAACTCGGACTCGACCGCGCGGCGCTCGAACGAGTCCTGCGTCGAGTTCAGGAAGCCGGCCCGCACGCCGAGCGCGCGCAGCGCGTCGACCTGGTCCTGCATGAGCGCGATAAGCGGCGAGATCACCACGCCCGTGCCCGGCCTGACCAGGGCGGGGATCTGATAGCAAAGCGACTTGCCGCCGCCGGTCGGCATCAGCACGAGCGCGTCGCCGCCGCCGATGACGTGCTCGATGATCTCGGCCTGCTCGCCGCGGAACGAGTCGTAGCCGAACACCCGGCTCAGTACGTCGAGAGCCTCGAAAGCGGTCACGGTGCCATCCTAGAAGCGCCTGCCGTCATTGGCGTGACACCGCGAGTCAGCCGTAGCCCTGCTCGACCGAGGCAGAAGCCAGCACGGTGACCGCGCGGAAGCACCTGATCGCCTGTGCCATGGTCGGCAACGTGAACCCGACCGACCTCGGAGCCGTGCGCTCGACGCCGGGGATCGCGGTGCACGCCGCAACTGCCTGCTCGGCATCGAAGACGACCTCGTAGGTGAATGGCCCGCCAGGCCAGTCATCTGGCGCGGCCAGCGAACGCAGCCCGGCCGCCGCGGCCTGCTGTATCAATCCGGCCGTCCGCGCCGGCGGCAGGCACGCCGCCGTGTAGCGGTCCACGCACTGCTTGACCGCGACCCGTTTCGCGCCAGGCGCCCAGCGGGCGGCGTCCGCACAGGTCAGGTCGTCGCCGGTGACCAGGACCACGGGAACGCCGAACTCGGCCGCGAGCAGCGCGTTCATCCGGCCCTCACTGGCCTGCTCGCCGTTGATCCGCACGTCGAGGATCGTCGTGCCCAGGTAGGTGTGCGACAGCACGCCCTGCTGGCCAGCGCCCGCGTGGTAGCCGACGAACGCGACCGCGCCCACTCCCCCGTCGATGCCTTCCATCATCCCGAACGCCTTATGCGTCCCCACGATCGCCACGCAGCGTGGATCGAGCCGGTCGATCAGGAGATTGCGCTTGTTCGCGTGGGCCTCGTTGACGATGACCTCGGTGGCGCCCGACTCGAAGAAGCCGGCCGCGGCCGCGTTGACGTCGCCGGTCAGGAACGCGCGGAAGTACTCCCACCTGGGCGAGCCTGGCCGGACGTCATCCGGGCAGGTCACGCCGGTGACGCCCTCCATGTCCGCGGAGATCAGAACACGCATGAAGCGACGATATGTCGCGGGTCGCGGTGAGACACGAGCAACGGGGAGGCTCGCCGGTACTCGCCCTGGGAGGCACCCAGGCGCATACTGCCTGGCGTGAGCCAACTACGCAGAGTCATCACCATCGGCTTCGGGCTGACCGTGGCCGGCGCCCTCGTCCTGGCTGTCGCGACGACCGCGCCTGTCCCGCCGCTTTACGCCGCGCAGGGAAAAAATCCGGAGCCGCCAGCAATCACCACGACGGCTCGATCCCTGCCGGCACTCGACACCAGGGTGGCGGCGCCGGCGGCGACGGTCTGGGTGACGACGCTGGCCAGCGCGGGGCCAGGGTCCCTCAGGGCCGCGCTCTGGCTGGCCAACTCGCTAGGGCGGCGCACGATCACGCTCATCGACTTCCGCGTGCGCGGGGTGATCAGGCTTCGCAGCGGCTTGCCTGTTATCGCGAGGACCGTGTTCATCGACGGCACATCGGCGCCCGGTTACGTCAAGGGCAGGGCACCGGTCGTGGAACTCAACTGCGGCGGGCATGCGGGCCTGGTGTTCGCTGGCGGATCCGGCGGGTCGCGGTTGCTCGGCCTCGCTGTCGGCAACGCCGGAGGCGACGGGGTCACGGTACGGTCTGGCTCGTTCACCCTCAACGGCGACTACCTGGGCCTGAACCTCGCCGGGCGGGCGCTCGGCAATCACGGCAGCGGGCTCTACCTGGCGCCGTCTTCGGCACATGACCTGATCGGGCTGAACCCTAAGGGCCTTGTCGGGGTGGTGGCTAATGTCGTCTCTGGTAACTGGCGTAACGGCGTGGTGCTGAACGGATCGCGCGAGGACACGCTGGTGTCTAACCGGATCGGCACGAACCGGGCCGGCTCTGCCGCGATCCCGAACCGCGGCGACGGGCTGCGCCTGGTCAACCGGGCCAATTCCAACGAGATCGGCGGCACCGACTACGTGAACCCCGTGACCGGGAAGGCCAACAACCCGACCGGGGACAAGGGCACGACCACGCCCGTGTTCGTTGTGCCGCCGCTCGGGAACCTGATCTCGGGCAACCTCGGTACTGGGGTGGTCATCGCCGGGCAATCCGACAGGAACGAGCTGAACGGCAACTTCGTCGGAACGACCGCGAACGGCAACGCCGCCCTCGGCAACGGCGGAAACGGAGTGCTGATCTCGCACGCCAACCGCGACTCGCTGATCGGCTGCAAGTTCGTCAACAACCCGTTCGTCTACTACAACGTGGTCAGCGCCAACCGCGGCGACGGCCTGCTCGTCAGCGACGCGAACAACATCACGGTCCAGGGCAACTTCTTCGGCACCGGCGCGAACAACGCCACCGTCATCGGCAACCACGGCAACGGCGTCCACGTCACGGGGACCTCACGTAACACCCAGGTCGGCGGCGTGATCCCGCTTGGCAACGTCTCCGGAGGCAACTACCTCAACGGGATCGCGGTCACCGGGCGGGCGCGCGGCTTCGTCACGTTCAACACGTTCGGCGGGCTGTTCGCGTTCGGATCGGCCGCGCCTAACCGGCGCGACGGCATTTTCATCACCTCGACCGGCGGCGACAACCTGGTCAGGACCAACGTGATGTCGGGCAACCGGGGAAACGGCATCGAACTGGCCGGTTTCGCCCATGGAGTGACCGTGGACCCAGACATCGCCGGGCTGCAGACCGACGGAGAGAGCGGCACGCTGCCCAACGGCGGCGACGGCCTGCTGATCAGCGGGTACGCGCACCGCAACGTCGTCGGCGGTTCCTACCGGTCGGTGATCAGGCAGAACACGTTCTCGGGCAATCGCGGATACGGCCTGGCGATCACCGGGCACGCGTACCTGAACCACGTGTTCGGCGCGTACATCGGCACGTTCATCCTAGGTGCGAACGCCGCGCCCAACGCCAAGGGCGGCGTCCTGATCGGCGGCCACGCCCACCGCAACGTCGTCGGCACGGGGAACATCATCAGCGGCAACACGGGAAACGGCGTGACCTTGCGCCCGCTCAGTCACCTGAACAAGGTCGTCGGCAACCTGATCGGCCTTAACCGGCTGAGGCAGCCGCTACCCAACAGAGGACGGCAGGTCGTGGACCGAGGCGCCGGCAACACCATCAGGGCCAACCGCTACCCGCCGCGATAGCATCCTTGAGACGGATCGGGGGATCTTGCCGCGGGAGGCTGGCATGAACGCCGTTATCGACAGGGACCGGCTAGCCGGGCTGATCGAGCGGGAGCGGGCCTCGTACGAGTCGGCGCATCCGGCCTCGATGCGGGCGTTCGAGCAGGCAGGCGAGCACCTGCTCGGCGGGGTTCCGATGACCTGGATGCGGATGTGGCCAGGCGGGTTCCCTCTTTACCTGGCGACCGCTCACGGCGCCCGCCTGACCGACCTGGACGGGAACATCTTCACCGACTTCAGCCTCGGTGACACAGGGGCGATGGCCGGGCACTCGCCCGCACAGGTCCAGGCCGCCGTGGCCGAGCGCTTCGGCGAACTGGGCGGCGCGACGGCGATGCTGCCTACCGAGGACGCCGCCGCCGTCGCGGCCGAACTGACGCGGCGCTTCCGCGCGTCCCACTGGAGCTTCACGCTGTCCGCGACCGACGCGAACCGGTGGGCGCTGCGGATCGCCAGGCAACTCACCGGCCGGCCGAAGGTCGCCGTGTTCAGCTACTGCTACCACGGCGGCGTCGACGAGTCGTTCGTCATCGCGACTCCCGGCGGCCCGCGCAGCCGGCCTGGCAACACAGGCGCCCCTGTCGACCCGGTGCTTACCACGCGCGTCGCCGAGTTCAACGACCTGGACGGGCTCGAGCGCGAGTTCGAGGCCGGTGACGTTGCCGCGCTGCTGATGGAGCCCGCGCTGACCAACATTGGCATCGTGCTGCCAGAGCCTGGTTACCTCGACGCGGTCAGGGAACTCACCCGCAGGCACGGCGTCCTGCTGATCAACGACGAGACGCACACGTTCAGCGCGGGGCCAGGCGGCTGCACGCTGGCCTGGAACCTGGATCCCGACATCGTCACCATCGGCAAGGCGATCGCCGGAGGGATTCCTGCGGGCGCTTACGGCCTTTCTGACGAGCTGGCCGAGCGGATCATGTCAGACGAGTCCGCCGACCTGATCGATACCGGCGGCATCGGCGGCACCCTCGCCGGCAACGCCCTGTCCGTCGCCGCGATGCGAGTCACCTTGGAGAGCGTCCTCACCGACGACGCCTTCTCCGGCATGATCAGGCTGGCCGACCAGTACACCGCCGGCGTGCGCGAGATCATCTCGAGCCGTGACCTGCCGTGGACCATCGCCCAAGTCGGCGCCCGCGCCGAGTACAGGTTCTGCCCGGTACCGCCCCGCACAGGCAGCGAGTCCAACGCCGCCGCCGACCCAGAACTCGACGAGTACCTGCACCTCTACCTCGCCAACCGCGGCGTGCTCATCACCCCGTTCCACAACATGGCCCTCATGTGCCCGGCAACGACGGACGCCGACGTAGACACCCACACCGCCCTCTTCGCCTCCGCCGCCGACGACCTCCTCCAATAAACCCCGCCGCCCCTTCCCACCCCCGCCGCTCCCGCTCCCGCACACCCCCAGCCCCGCCCGGCCCCGCCCGGCCCTCCTCACCCCCAGCCCGCCCCTCCCGCTCCCGCACACCCCCAGCCCGCCGCTCCCGCACACCCCCAGCCCGCCGCTCCCGCTCCCGCACACCCCCAGCCCGCCGCTCCCCGCCCGGCCCCGGCCCCGCCCGGCCCCGGCCCCCTCAATCCCCGGATTGAGGGCAGTAGGGACCCTCAAACCCCGGATTCAGGGGGTCAGCCGACCTGATGCCGGGCACGTGCAGCGACTGAGCGTGCCCTTGCCAATTCAGTCCGCATTTGTTTTGCGAAAAAGTTACGGAACCTTAACGCAATGTCATGACTTCGGGTACTGTAGCCGTCCGATAAAGGTGTGCGTTTCAGGAACGGCCGCTGCCGCCATTGCGGCCGTTTGATGATCGGCGCATGATCCGGACGTGATTTTCGCATGATTTTTGCAATACTCGGCGTGGCCTGGGAGTGGCAAACACATGGATAATCGCGAGCAGCTATGGCTTTATAGCAAATCCGGTCTTGACATTCGAACGCGGCAACGTGGCGGAGGGTTCGCGTGGGAATAAGCCAGGGACGGTCCCTTCTTCCCGACTTACGCTGGCAGCTGACCACTGCGGTCAGGCCAAGACGCCAGGTTGTCGGCGAACGTGCCTCGCGGCTTGCCATCTTCGATGAGGCCGAGCAGTTCATCACGCTCTTCTACGCCGAGCATCCGGGCATCGGGCCGGTCAGCGAGCGGCTCAGGCAGGTGCGCGCCGAGATCGAGTCGCTGGGCACTTACCGGCATACCACGGCGGAGTTGACGTTCGCCGCGCGAGTGGCCTGGCGGAACAGTTCGCGGTGCATCGGCCGACTGTACTGGCGCAGCCTGCGGGTTCGTGACCGACGGGACGTCAGGACCGCTGACGAGATCGCGGCCGAAGCCGTTACCCACTTGCGCGAGGCTACCCGCGATGGACGGATCAGGCCGCTGATTACCGTGTTCGCGCCCGACGCTCCCGGCCGCCCAGGGCCGAGGATCCTCAGCCAGCAGCTCGTCAGTTACGCCGGTTACCAGTCAGGTGAGTCAGTCACCGGCGACCCGCAGAATGCCGCGCACACCAGGCTCGCCCAGCGCCTGGGCTGGCCGGGCGAGACACCGCAGGGCCAGTTCGACGTGCTCCCGCTGATCGTCGCCGAACCTGGCCGGATCCCGGCCTGGTACCCGTTACCCGCCGAAGCTGTCCGTCAGATCCCGATTACTCACCCCGGCTATGGCTGGTTCGCTGACCTTCGACTTCGCTGGTACGCCGTGCCGGTGATCAGTGACATGTACCTGCAGGCTGGCGGGATCAGGTACCCCGCCGCGCCGTTCAACGGCTGGTACATGTGCACTGAGATCGGTGCACGTGACCTGGGCGATGTCGGGCGCTACAACCAGCTGCCCGTGATCGCGGAACGGCTTGGCCTGGCTACGGATAATGACCTGAACCTTTGGAAGGATCGGGCGCTCACCGAGCTGAACGTGGCCGTGCTGCACTCATTCCGTCTCGCAGGCGTCTCGATCACCGATCACCACACCGAGTCGGCACGCTTCATCAAGCACCTGGAGATGGAAGAACGCCAGGGCCGTGGCTGCCCGGCAGACTGGAGTTGGATCGTGCCGCCGGCGGCGGCGTCGACCACACCCGTGTTCCACAGGTACTACGAGAACTTCGACCAGACGCCGAACTTCTACCGGCACCCGAGGCTGAGCCTAGCCACCTGACCAGCCGGAACACCCCCGCACACGCGGGGCGGGGCTACGTGCCTGAGCCGACGCGCTTGCGGCCGGCTATCAGGCCGTCGTCGTAGTGCACTCGCTCGATCGGCATGCCGACCTTCGTCATCATCCTGATCGTCTCCTGCACCATGGCAGCGGGCCCGGACACGTAAGCCTCGCAGTCGGCGTGGGGCAGGTACCGCGCGGCGACCCGGCCCACGTTGCCTTGCATGCCAGGGTAGGCGGGGTCATCGGAGGTAACCGGGTGTACCTGCAGCCACGGGTAGATATCGGTAAGCCGCCATAAATCCCGTAGGTCATACATGTCCTTCTCGGTTCGCGCCCCCCAGAACAGCCAGATGTTGCGATGGTTGCGCTGCGTGGCTTCTTCGAAGACGACCTGCTCCACGATGGCTTTGATCGGCGAGAGGCCGGTGCCGCCGGCGACGCACACGAGATCACGCCGTTCGGCAGGCGCGAGCGTCATGTTGCCGACGGCGGGGCCAAGGATGAGCGGATCTCCGACCGAGGTGCGGGAAACGAGGGTGTTGCTGACCCAGCCGCCGGAGACGGCCTTGACATGGAACCTGAGCAGGCCATCCTCGCGCTGCCTGCAGGCGATGGAGTACGGGCGCCACACCCTTGGCCAGCGGCTAGTCTGCACTGTGACGTGCTGCCCGGCCCGGTAGTTGAAGCGCTCCTCAGGAGCGATCGTGACGACCGCGACCTCGTGACCTCGGCGTTCATGGTCAACGACCTCGGCATGCCAGAAGGCTGGCGTGTCGGAGCCCATCTCCTCCGCCGCCTTGATCATGATGTCAGAAGCCACGCCGTACGTGCTTACCCACGCTTCCTCGGCCGCAGGGGTAAAGGCCGAGCCGGCGAAGGCGCGCAGCGTGGCGATCAGCGCGGTGCCGACCGCGCCGTACATCTCTGGCTTCACCGCGTACTTGCGGTGGTCACGGCCAAGCTGGGCCAGGTAGACCCCCATCTCCTCTGGCGTGCGCAGGCTCTCGACGATATGGGTCAGCGCGCTGAAGAGCCGGTCACGCTGCTCGTCCATCGCGGGCGGGAAAAGTTCACGCAGGTCGGGGTGGTGGGCGAACAGCCAGCCATAGAAGTACGCGGCGGCCATGTCTCCGGCGGCGCCGACGATCGCGAAGGTATCCCTGATCGCCCTTATAGCCTGGTCGGGATCGCTTTCTGCCGGAGAGGGGTCACCAGTACTCCCGGTGGCTAGCTGTGCGTTTGCCGGGTCCTGGTCGGGAAGTTCTTTTAACCGGTCACGAACCCTGACGAGCAGTGACAGGTCACACAGCGGGTTGGCGGCAGGCACGTCACGTAGCTGGCCGGTCAGCCAGCGCCGCCGCCGTTCCTTCACTGGCCGGTCGAGCGTCGCGGTCGGCGCCGCCTCAGGAGCATCGCCGGTTTCATGACCAGCACCGCGACCGGCACCGTGACCAGAGCCGCGGGGCGCGGCATGACTGCCGCCACGACCGGTTCGCCCGCCGCCCGCCCCGCTAGAACCCGGCCCGTTCGCCCCTGCGGTCTTAGCGCCGTTCTCCTGGGCACCGTCACCCTGGGCACCGTCACCCTGGGCACCGTCCCCGGCGCCGCTTCCGGCGCCGCTTCCGGCGGCGCTTCCGTTCACGGCCGTGCCGTCGTTGACCGTGCCGTCGTTGACCGTGCCGTCGCTGGCCGTGCCGTCGTTTGCCGCATCGTTGCTCGCTGCCGTGCCGTTGCCTGGCGAGCCGTGTCCGTTCCCGAGGTTACGGCTGAAGCCCAGGCTCGCTCGGCTGTTGACGCTCGCGATGGCACTGTCGATCTGCCTGCCCTGGTCAGCCGCCCCGTCCGCCGTATCTTCCGGTAAGTCCTGCTTCACCGACTGATCGTCACCCTGGCGTGCCGAAACTGGCGCCAGGGAGCCGAGCCCGCCTCCGTGGCCATCGACCGCCGAGCCAGGCAAAAGCGACTTCAGTCGGCGTGCCATGAGCCCGTCCTTTCTACGGCCAATCCTTCAGTACGAAATGCCGGCCATCCACCCGTTCGCTCACGCGCACGGCATCCGTCCAGCCCCGTTAGTCCGTCCTTCACGCCCGGCACCTCGGGCCGTAACTCGGTGCCCGCGTAAAGCGTCCCGCATGATGCGAGTAAAGCCTACTCGCGACTGATTGACTGATGGATGCGGATAATTTATTTGCCGCCCCTAATCTGCCACCGATCCTCGCGCGAAGCTAGTGCCACCTGTGCTCGGCAATACGGGCTCGGCAATACGCCCCAAATGCCGGAACCCTCACCGATAGCGCCAATCGCGCCCCGGACCGCCGGCGAGGGCGGGAACCGGATGCCTGAAACGAGCAGTAACATGGCTCAGCCAGCCGGCCCGAACAGCGAGGAGCCACCAGCATGCGCTTCGCGATCAAGACTAGGCCCGAGCATCAGACCTGGGCGCAGATGCGGGAGGTGTGGCTGGCCGCCGACCAGATCGAGTTGTTCGAGTCGGCCTGGAACTGGGACCATTTCTACCCCCTCACCGGAGACCTGACCGGGCCGAACCTCGAGGGCTGGACGATGCTGGCCGCCATGGCGGAAGCGACGAGCCGGATCAGGATCGGCTGCCAGGTCACGGGCATGATCTACCGGCACCCGGCCGTCCTGGCCAACATGGCGGCGACGACCGACATCATTTCAGGCGGGCGCCTGGAGATCGGTCTCGGCGCTGGCTGGAACCAGCTTGAGTGCGACGCCTACGGCATCGACCTCCCGCCGATGCAAGAGCGATTCGACCGGTTCGACGAGGGCGTGCAGGCCATCATCCGCCTGCTGACCCAGGACACCACGACGTTTGAAGGCCGCTACGTCCGGCTCACCGACGCCCGGTGCGAACCCAAATCCGTGCAGCGGCCGCACCCGCCGATCGTCATCGGCGGTCGCGGCAAGAAGCGGACTTTGCTGACCGCGGCCAGGTGGGCACAGCAGTGGCACGCGATCACGGCGAGCCCGGAGGACTGGCTGGAGCTCAAGCAGGTGCTCTTGCGGCACTGCGCGGACGTCGGGCGCGACCCGAAGAAGATCACCTGCTCGGTCAACGTGCGGATGGACTCGGCCGACGACCTGGACGCGACGGTCGCATCGGCGGCCTCATACGGTGACGCCGGCGCCGACCTGGTGATCATCAACCTGCCGCTCGGCGTCTCCCCTGCCGTGCTCGAACCGCTCGCCAGCCGACTTGAGATGCTCACGTGAGCGATCAGGCGGTGGAGATCTACACCGACGGTGCCTGCAGCGGCAATCCCGGCCCGGGCGGCTGGGGGGCGCTGCTCAAGTACGGCGACCGGGTCAGGGAGATCTGCGGCGGCGAGGCGGCGGGGACGACCAACAACCGGATGGAACTCATGGCTGCCATCCAGGCTCTCGAGGCACTCAAGCGCCCGGCGACCGTCCGCTTGCATACCGACAGCGTGTACGTGCGCAACGGGATCATGAACTGGCTGCCGAAGTGGAAACGCAACGGCTGGCGGACCGCGGACAAGAAGCCGGTGAAGAACGCGGACCTCTGGCAGCGCCTCGAAGCCGCGACGCAGCCGCACAAGATCCAGTGGATCTGGGTCAAGGGCCACGCGGGCGACCCGGGCAACGAGCGCGCCGACGCGCTAGCCAACCAGGGCATGCGCGAGGCGACGGCAACCGCTGGCGCCCGCTGAACGGGGTTACGGCGATCGGCAGGAACGCCCGCGTCGAGCAACGCCGCAGGCCAGGGACCTTCGCCCGGTCCGTACCGATCACGGAGGGAACGCGAGGTTAGCTACCTCCGACCGGACGCCACACCAAAATCAAGGGCCACCTGATTTCACAGACCCGGTTCTGCGGCAGAATGAGACCATGCAACCATTGCGTCTTTCTCCGGTCGCTCTCCGTGCCAGTCTCCGAGCCAGCTCAGCCCGGCGCCTGTCGGTCGGCGTGCTACTGGCCGCCGGCCTGGTGCTGGCCGGATGCAGCAGCTCGGGCACGACCAGCAGCACGCCGCCGACCTCTGGTTCGACGTCATCATCAAGCTCGGCGCCTTCGGGCGAGCCGACCGCCGGCGCCTCGGCGACGTCCGCGATCGAGGCTAACTGGGCGAAGTTCTTCAGCGCGAAAACCCCGGTTGACCAGCGCGTCGCCCTGCTGCAGAACGGCTCGCAGTTCGAGTCGATCATCCAGTCACAGGAAGGCTCGCCACTGGCGAGCCAGGCCTCTGCCAAGGTGACTCACGTGACGCTGACCGGCACCAGCCAGGCCTCAGTGAGCTACGACATCCTTCTCAAGGGCAAGACCGCGCTCGGCGGCCAGACCGGCGAGGCGGTGTACCAGGACGGTGTATGGAAGGTCGGTGACACCAGCTTCTGCGGCCTGCTGACGCTCGAAGGCACGAAGCTGCCGTCCGGCTGCAAGGGCTAGCCGGAAGTGACCGAGGGCACTTACGCGGCCGGCACGCCGGCCGACGTTAACCGTCGCTCGGCCGCGCTCGCGGCCCTCTGCCTGGTGCTGTTCCTGACCTTCCTTGACACCACGATCGTGAGCGTGGCGCTGGCCAGCATCCAGACCACGCTGCACGCCGGGGTATCGGCGTTGCAGTGGGTGGTCGGCGCTTACGCGCTGACGTTCGCCGGCGCCATGCTGATCTTCGGAGTGATCGGCGACCAGTTCGGCCGCAAGAAAGTCATGGTCATCGGCGTCAGCGTGTACTGCTTCGGCGCCCTGATCTGCGCGCTGTCGCTGACGATCACGCACCCCACGACGTCGGACGGCGCGACGATCGCCCTGCTGCTCGCCGGCCGGGCCGTGATGGGCCTCGGCGCGGCCGCCAGCGAGCCTGGCACCCTGTCGATGATCCGCCACGTCTACACCGACTATCAGGACAGGAACTGGGCACTGGGCGTATGGGCTGCGGTGTCTGGCCTGTCGCTCGCGCTCGGCCCGGTCATCGGCGGTGCGCTCGTCGGGCTATGGGACTGGCGGGCGATCTTCTTCTTCGACGTGACCTTCGGCCTCGTCGCGCTGGCTGCGCTGATCATCGTGCTGCCTGAGAACGCCGATCCCGACCCGCGCCGTATCGACATCACCGGCGGCCTGTTCGGTGCTGCGGCCCTTGCCGCCCTGATCTTCGCGGTCATCAACGCCGAGACCGACGGCTTCTCCTCGCCGGTAGTGGTCGCACTGCTTTGCGTGAGCGCGATCTCGGCGGCGGCCTTCCTCTGGTGGGAGGGCAGGACGGAACATCCGCTGCTCGACGTCAAGTTCCTGCGGGTGCCGAGGTTCGCCACGCCTAACGTGGTCGCGTTCGCCGCCTACTTCGCGACGTTCGCGATCTTCTTCTTCACCGCCCTTTACCTGGTCGAGGTCGCCGGGTTCACCGGGTACCAGATCGCCGAGGTCTTCTTGCCGATGACGGCGCTGATGATCCTGGCCTCGCTGGCGGCCGGCCGGTGGGGGACGGTGATCGGCATCAGGTGGCTGCTCGTGGGCGGCTGCGGTTTGTTCGCGATCGGCCTGATCCTTACCAACGCGGTGATCAGCCCGAGCCCGCCGTTCTTTTCTGTCGCGGCTTCGCTCGCGATCACGGGGATCGGCATCGGCACCTGCGTGGTGCCGATCACTTCCTCTGTGCTGACCGCCGTCCCGCCCGAGCGTTCGGGCATGGCCGCGTCCGCGACCAACACCAGCAGGGAAGTCGGCGCCGTGATCGGCGTCGCCGTGCTCGGCTCCCTGGTAAACGGGCAACTGCACACAGACCTGACAGCCCGGCTTAACCAGCTGCACATCGCCCCCTATTTGCAGCAGATCGTCATCGAAGGCGTGGAGACCGGCGCCGAGCCCGCCAACGGCGCCACGTCATCCCAGGCGCCGAAGGGCGAGGCTAAGCTGGTGCAGGAGGTAATTCACGCCGCGTACTCGGCATTCCAGTCCGGCTTGCACGTCGCCTTGTACCTGTCCGCCGGTCTCATGATCGCCGTGGCGATCCTGGCCCTGGTAACACTGCGCGGCCGCCCCGGCCATAACGAGGACGACCTGACCGCCCCGGTCCAGGCATCCTGACGCCCCCCATCGCTGCCACGCAGAAGGAGCCAGACGGCGATGAAGCGCTTCGCGCTAGCTGTGGTGCTGACGGCATTCGCCGTTTCCGCCTGCGGCGCCGGGCACACCGCCGCTCCTCCCGCCCGTAAGGCCGCGACCGCGACTGTGCGCAAGCAGACGCCCTCGCCGACCCCCAGCCCGACACCGAAGCCGACGCCGGCGGATCAGCCGCTCCCTGTCGCGCCGGGAGCGGGCGCCAGGCATCAGACCATGGCCAGGCCGAGGACGGGCGGCCGGGCCTGGCACGCGATGGTGACCGATCTCTGGCTCGCGGTCAAGACGGGCAAGGCCGGTCTTGGGCGCCAGGCATTCTTCCCCGTCGCCGCCTACAAGCAGGTCAAGGCCATCGCAGACCCCGCCGCCGACTGGAAGGCCAGGCTGTGGGGCGACTTCGTGCTCGACGTCCATGCCGCCCACGCGCTACTCGGGCATGGCGCGAAGAAAGCGGCGCTGGTCAAGGTGCTCATGGCCCCGGCCGCCGACGATGCCTGGATCGATCCAGGTGTCTGCTACAACTCGATCGGGTACTGGCACATCGCCAACGCAAGGGTCGTATACCGCGAGCACGGGCAGGTGCGCTCGTTCGGGATCGCCTCGCTGATCTCGTGGCGGGGCGTCTGGTACGTGGTCCACTTCGGCGGGGTGGTCCGTCCAGCCGTGGGCATGACCGATGCCCCGGCGACGGGCACCGGCTATGTCGGCCCCCAGGGCGGCTGCTGAACGCGGCGAGGTTATACCTCGGGCAGGACCTCGGCCGCGATCAGCTCAAGGTGAGCCAGGTCGGTCAGGTCGAGCACCTGGAGGTACATGCGCTCAGCCCCCACCTCCCCGTACTCCTTGATCTTCGCCACGACCTCAGACGGAGTACCGGCGAGCCCGTGTTCCCGCAACTCATCGGGCTCGCGGCCGATCGCGGCCGCCCGCCGGGCGATTTCCGCGTCGTCCCGGCCGCAGCACACGACTTGCGCGGCCGAATACACCATCGACCCGGCGGGTCGGCCCGCCTTCTCCACTGCCGCCCGCACCCGGTCAAAGGCCGCGTTCGTGCCGGCCACGGCGTCAAACGCGGCGTTGTACTCATCCGCATACGTCGCGGCGAGCCGCGGCGTGCGCTTCTGCCCGCCCCCGCCGATGATGACGGGCGGCTTCGGCTGCTGCACGGGCTTCGGCAAGCCAGGCGAGTCTTTCACTGTGTAGTGGGCGCCGCTGTAGGAGAACTTCTCCCCAGCGGGCGTGGTCCAAAGGCCGGTCACGATGGCGAGTTGCTCCTCGAGCATGCCGAAGCGGTCGCCGAGCGGCGGGAAGGGGATACCGTACGCCTCGTGCTCGGCGTCGAACCACCCGGTGCCGATGCCAAGTTCGACCCGGCCGCCGCTCATCGCGTCAACCTGGGCAACCGAGACGGCCAGCGGGCCCGGATAGCGGAACGTGACCGGCGACACGAGCGTGCCAAGCCGGAGCCGCTCGGTCTGCAGCGCCAGCCCGGCCAGCGTCACCCACGCGTCCGTCGGCCCTGGCAGCCCGCTGCCTTCGCCCATGCTCAGGTAGTGGTCGGAACGGAAGAACCCGTCGAAGCCAAGCTCCTCAGCCGCCTGGGCGACAGCCAGCAGCCGCGCATAGTCGGCACCTTGTTGTGGCTCAGTGAAGATCCGCAGTCGCATAGCCGAATCATGCCGCATCAGGCCGGCAGCAATATCGCCAGTGCCTCCACATGGTGCGTCATCGGGAACGCGTCGAACGCACGCAGCCCGCTAAGCCGCCACCCGTGACCGCCGAACACCTTGAGATCCCTGGCCAAAGTGGCAGGGTCGCACGACACGTACGCAACCCGGCGCAGCCTCGGCCCGGCCGAGAGCAGGTCGATCAGTTTCCGCTCCGCCCCCGTCCTCGGCGGATCGAGCACCGCGAGATCGATCCCTGCCATGCCAAGACGCGCGACGACCATGGCGGCATCGCCGAGATGCACTTGCGCCCATGGCGTCCCGCGCAGGTTGTGCCGCGCGTCTTCCGCGGCCGCCTCGTCAGACTCCACGGCGATCACTGAACCTGAAGGCCCGACCGCGTCCGCGAGCACTCCAGCAAACAATCCAGCTCCGCCAAATAGATCAAGGGCCGACTCGCCCTCGGCCGGCTCGAGCCCGTACAGCACTGCCTGGACCAGGGCATCGGCCGCCCCAGGATGCACCTGCCAGAACCCGGCCGATGCCACCCGCCAGTCCCTGCCCGCAGCCCGCTGCGTAAGGAACGCTGGCGCGGGGCGCGGCTTGCCTCCGCTGACCATGACCGCGCGCTTGCCAGAGGCTGGCGCGACCGCCACGTCGACCGTCCTGGCGCCCGGCCATACCTGCCTGGTGACCTCGGCCCCGGTGACCAGCGGGTGCGCGATCAGGCAATCACTGACGTGCGCGATCTCGTGCGACCTGTGCTTATAGAGCCCGGCACGCCCGTCCTTGCCTACCGCGAACTTCTCCCTGGTCCGCCAGCCGAGCCCGGCGTGATCGCCGGGCAGTTCCTCCACCGTGACGTCGACCTCAAGCCCCGCGATCCTGCGCAACTGCTGCCTGAGCACCTGAGCCTTCAGTTCCCGCTGCACGGCCAGGCTCGCGTGCTGCCAGTCGCACCCGCCGCAGCCGTCCGGCTTGGCATAAGGGCAGGGCGGCCGCACTCGTCCGGGCGCGCTCTGCCTGATCTCGACCGCATCGGCTCTGGCGAACTTGGCTGTGACCTGGGTAATCCGAGCCAGCACCCGCTCTCCGGGTAGCGTGTGCCGCACGAATACGACGAGTTCCCCGTGCCGCGCCACGCACCACCCGCCGTGCGCGACATCCCCGGCGACTACCTCAACAAGGTCACCCGCGGCGACCGCCGCCCCGGCGGCGTCCGCCGCACTACCGTTCTTCACCGCACCCATACTGCCCCGCCTCCGCCCGGGCACGTCAGTCACCCCGGCCGGCCGGACGGGCTGGCCCTGCGCCGGGCCGACGTGGGCGCGGGGAGCTTGCCGCCGGTACGATCATCTGCGTGGACTGGGGCAGCTAGGCCTGGGACCGGTTGCTGGAAAGGCGATCATGCACATCGTCATCATGGGATGCGGGCGGGTAGGTTCGACGATCGCCCACATTCTCGAGGACAATGGCCACTCGGTGGCCGTCATTGACCAGGATGTCGAGGCGTTCCGCAAGCTCAGGCCCGGCTTTCGCGGCACGAAGGTCACCGGCGTGGGTTTCGATCGTGATGTGCTGGTCGAGGCGGGGATCGAGCGCGCGGACGCGTTCGCGGCGGTCAGCAGCGGTGACAATTCGAACGTCATCTCGGCGCGGGTAGCGCGGGAGTCGTTTGGCGTCAAGCGGGTCGCGGCCCGCATCTACGACCCGCGCCGCGCCGAGGTCTACCAGCGGCTCGGGATACCGACGGTGGCCACGGTGCGCTGGACGGCCGATCAGATGCTGCGGCGGCTGCTGCCGGAAGAGGTCGCCACGCTGTGGCGCGATCCCACGGGCGCGATCGTACTTGCGGAGCTGAGCTGCTGCGATGACTGGCTTAGCGAGAAGGTCAGCACGCTTGAGGCGGCGGCGCACGCGCGCATAGCGTTCATCTCCCGCCTCGGTCAGGCGATCGTGCCTACCCCGAACACCGTGCTGCAGCAAGGTGACGTGCTGCACGTGATCGCCAAGGAAGAAGACCTCAACCAGATCGCCTCGGTGTTCGCCAAGCCGGCCGCCCCCGGCGGCAAAACAGGCGGGAAGGGTGGTCACTGATGCGGGTCGCGATCGCCGGGGCGGGCGCGGTTGGCCGGTCAATCGCCAAGGAACTGCTAGAGAACGGCCATGAGGTACTCCTGATCGACAAGAACTCCAAGGCGATCAAGGTGTACAGCGTGCCGAGGGCGGAGTGGCTGCTCGCAGACGCCTGCGAGATCAGCTCGCTAGACGACGCCTCGCTCGAACGCTGCAACGTCGTGATCGCCGCGACCGGCGACGACAAGGTGAACCTCGTCGTGTCGCTGCTGGCCAAGACCGAGTACGGCGTTCCCAGGGTCGTCGCGCGGATCAATCACCCCAACAACGAGTGGCTGTTCAACGAATCGTGGGGCGTCGATGTCGCTGTGTCCACGCCCCGGTTGCTTTCAGCTCTGGTCGAAGAGGCCGTAAGCGTCGGTGACCTGGTAAGGCTGATGACGTTCAGGCAGAGCGCGGCCAGCCTGGTCGAGCTGACGATGCCAGACGACGCGCCGCTTGCCGGGCAGCGGATCGGCTCGATTTCCTGGCCGGCGGACACGGCGCTTGTCGCTATTCTCCGCGACGGGCGGGTCATCGTTCCCAACGCTGACGATCCGCTCGAAGCCGGCGACGAGCTCCTATTTGTCGCCGGCGAGGACGTCGAGGCCGAGCTAGGGGAACTGCTCAGCGGTTCCAGGTAATCACCGGGTCTCGGTGATCTCTGGCCCCCGGGTGAACGGGTCTGGCAAGTACCAGTCCGGATGGTCTTCCTGCTGTGCCAGGTGCTCTTCGAACGCCCGCCTCATTTCTTCAGGCAGCCGGATCTCGAGCTGTTCGCGCGGCGGGGCAGGGTAGTCGCCGCGCACCACGACAACTTGGGAGAACAGCGCGTTGAACGGCGCGCTCAGCCCGTGGTCGACCGCTGCCGGGCCAGAGATCACGCCGCGCAGGAACCAGCGCGGGCCGTCAAAGCCAAGGAACCTCACGGGCTGGAGCTGGGTGCCTGGCTCTCCTTCCTCGCCGATCGGCACCTGCGCCATCAGCTCAGGCCCGAAAGGTCCGGCCATCTCGTGCGAGTTCCCGCCCGATTCCGTGATGTTGTCGGCGATCTCCTGCCTGACCTCGTCCCAGAGACCACCGCTACGGGGCGCGGCGAACGCCTGCAACTGCATGCCGCTTTCGCCGTGAACCACGGCGACCCAGGCACCCTGTTCCTCGTCGTCGTTGATCTGAACGGTGAAGTCCTCGCGCACGGGGATGAGCAGACTGCCGCAGTCGACCCGTTCCTCAGGCGGATAGTTCTCCGAGATGTCCCACGGCCCAACCTCATCGCTCGGGTCCTGACCAGCCAACCCGGTGTCGGCCAACTCGGTGTCGGCCAACTCGGGGTCGGCCAACTCGGTGCCGGCCAGATCCGCCTCACGCTGCTCGTCGAGCCCAGGTGAGTCCTCGCCATCGCGGCGGCGACGTCGCAACACGCGCCCGCTCCTGCCTCATCGATTACGTCATTGCCGTTAGCCCGGTCGAGCCGTGCCCGCCATCGTTACGGCCAGACCCAGGCAGCTCAGCCACTTCGTGGAAGATCGCTAGCTCAACGCGCTGAATCACTAGCTGCGCGATCCGGTCTCCGCGCCGGAAGCTGACCGGGCTGCTGCTATCAGTATTGAACAGGATCACCTTGATCTCACCACGGTACCCGGCGTCTACGGTGCCCGGCGTGTTGACGATGGTGACGCCGTAGCGGGCCGCGAGACCCGACCTGGGGTGCACGAACGCCGCATAACCATCGGGAAGGGCGATCGCGATCCCCGTCGGCACTACGGCACGCTCACCGGGCCGCAAGGTGACATCCACCGCCGTGCACAAGTCGACCCCCGCATCGCCAGGGTGGGATCGGCGCGGGACGGGCAAACCGTCGTCGATCCGCCTGATCAGCACGTCCACGCTCATGTCCGGGTTCCCTCAGGAGCGACCGTGCCCTCCCCGAGCACGGGATCATGTGTGCTTCGCCAGGCGGCTGAGATCACGGCAGCCGTGGGCACGGCGACGATCGCACCTGGAATGCCCGCCACGATCCCGCCGACCGCGAGCACGACGATGACCTCTAGCGGGTGGAGGCGGACGGCACGGCCGATGATGAGCGGCTGCAGCAGATGGCTCTCAATCTGGTTCTCTGCCAGGAAGATGACGAGCAGGATCACCGCGGCAACCCATCCCTGCGTGGCCAGCGTGACCAGGATCGCCAGGGCACCGACCACGAGGATGCCGACCAGCGGAATGTAGGCGGCAATGAACACCAAGATGGCCAGCGGCATGATCAAGGGCACCCCGAGCAGCCAGAGCGCGATCCCGATGATCACCGCGTGGATGATCGCGATGATCGTCGTGCCGTGGATGTACCTGACGAGCGCGAGCCAGGCGGCGGTGCTCGCGGTCTGAGACCGGCCGATCGAGTCTCTTGCGGCGGCTTCGTCCCTTCCGTACCTGAACCGCCCGAAGCCGGTCATCAGCTTGGCCCAGAGTGAGTCGCCGTCCTTGAGCAGGAAGAAGGTAATGAAGATGGTCAGGATCAGGCCGGCCAGGATCTCAAGGAAGTACTTGCCGCCGGTCAGGGCCGTGCCGAGCACGACGGTCTTGTGATTGGCGAGGTAATCGACAAACTTGCTGACGTACTGGTGCAGCTTGGCCGAGTTGAGGTGGAAGGGGGGACCGCTCAGCTCGCGCTGTAGCCGGTTGGCGGTCTTCACGACCTCGGCGGACAGCCTGGGGTACCCGGCCTGTATCTGATTGGCGATCAGCAAGCCGACCCCGGAAAGCACGCCGATCGCCAGGAGCACCGTGATCCAGGTGGCGGCAAGCTTAGGCAGTCCTGCCCTGGTGAGCCTGGCCGCGAGCGGCTGGAGCAGCGCGCACAGCAAGATGCCCGCGATGAAAGGCAGCACGAGCAGCCGCAGCGCGACGGCGACCTTGAACGACAAGTAAACGATCGCGGCGACGAGCAGTATCCGCCAGGACCAGGCGGCCAGGTTGCGCAGCGGTGCGGGCACGCTCGACTCGGCGGTGCGGAGAATGGCCGGGCCGAGGCGGCGGTCCCGCTCAGGGTCTGAAGTCGGCGACCAGGGACCTGAACTGGCCTGGCCGGTCCTTGTTCGCCTGGTCCCCAGGTCATCGTCGTCGAACGGGCTTGGCGCGGCCGTCGCCAAGGAGTCATCACGGCCGCCTGCCTGGAGACCAGGCAGGCTGACATCGGCGGCCGCGGCCTGGCTCGTCGCGGCCGCGGCAGGCATGGCCGCACCCGGCATGGCCGCACCCGGCATAGCCGTGCTCGGCGTGCCCGTGCTCGGTATCGCCGCACCCGGCATCGCCGCTCTCGTCATGCCCGTGCTCGTCATGCCCGTGCTCGTCATGATGGGGGGCGGGGTCGTCGCATTGGCCAGCCGCGCACGCATCAGCGCGTGCGAGCGCCTGGCCGTGTGCGCGGCCGCTGCCCAGGCATCCCCCGCCGCGCTCGCCACGCGGCCGCCCAGGCCGCGGGTGGCCTGCTGGCGACCCGTTCCTTCCCCGTCCGTGCTCATCCCTCCATGTAACCAACTAACGTGGGCTAATGCGCGTCTACCGTGAACGACTCGGCGTGCCCGTCTCCTGGTGGCTGGCCGGGGCAGGGCTCGTGATCATCTTCGGAACCCTTACCTGGGCCGGCTTCACTGTAACCATCGGCATGATTGTCTACCTCGTGCTCGGCGTTCTAGTCGCGCTCGCCTTGCTTAGATGGAGCGCGACGGTGGTTTCCGTGTACGGCGACGGTATTGCGGTAGGAAAGCGCCGGCTGGCCCTGGCCAGGATCGGCGAGGTGTCGGCGCTTGATGAGGAACAGACGACGGCGCTGCGCGGGCCTAAGGCCGATCCCGCGGCCTTCATGGTGATCAGGCCGTTCCTGCCGGAGTCGGTGTATGTGAGCGTGACAGGGGAACCTTACTGGCTGATTGGCACCAGGCGCCCGGCGGAACTCGCCGAGGCGATAGAGACGGCGCGCTCCGCGGGCGCGGGCGCCGGGCTGGCCGCCGCGTGCAATGATTGATCGCTTGAAGGTGCCCGGCTGGAAGGACGGTCATGCCAGGTAAGAGCTCCGATTTCGGCGCCAAGGCGATTAACGCCCTGGCGGCCGCCGCCGCCGCGTTCGTCGTCCGCAAGGCGATCGGGCTGGCGTGGACCAAGGCCACGGGACGCCAGCCTCCGGACGCGCCCGAGGACCCGCAGGTCGCGATCGGCGAGGCGGTGGCCTGGGCGGTCGTCGTCGGCGCCGGGGTCGGGGTCGCGCGGGTGCTTGCCGTGCGGCTGGCAAGCAGGCAGGCGGCGCGGGCGCTGACAGGTTCTGGCAGCAAAGACGATGCCTAGCCTCGTAGGCTGATCCGGTGCACTCAAACGACCGTTCCGCCCTGTCGTTCAAGATCGGGTATGCCTTGCGCCATCCGGGCCGGATTCCCGGCTACCTGCAGCGCCTGAGCCGGGACGCGCGGCTGCGGCGTCAGCATCCCGATCACGTCAGCTACTACCGCGCGGTCATGCGATCGGATGCCGGCCGGAACGAGGAAGGCGCCGTCGGCAGCCACACGCACGAGTCCTGGCTTGAGATAGGGCGTCTCCAGTTCGAGTACGCGACCAGCCACGGGCTGAAGCCCGAGATGCGGATGCTGGAGATCGGGTGCGGGAACTTGCGGGCCGGACGGCTGTTCATCGAGTACCTCGAGCCAGGCAGCTACTACGGGCTCGACATTTCACCCGATATCCTGCTGAGCGCGCAGCGAACGGTCAGCGAGTACCAGCTCTCAGGCAAGCTGCCTTACCTGACGCTCATCCAGGATCTGCGGTTCGAGTTCCTTCCTTCCGATCACTTCGACTTCGTGCACGCGCACAGCGTGTTCTCGCACTCGCCAGCCGAAGTGATCGACGAGTGCTTCGCTCACGTGGGGCGAGTCATGACGGCCGGCGCGTTCTTTGACTTCACGTTCGACCGCACCGAGGGCACCGAGCATCACGTGCTTCACGAGGATTTCTACTACCGGACAGACACCCTTCTCGCAATGGCCGCCAAGCACGGGCTCGAGGCGGCGTTCTGCGAGGACTGGGAGGAAACCGGGCATGCACAGTCCAAGATCCGGGTAACCAAACCGCTGTCGGAGTGAGCGTGCGGGGAGGATCACGATGGCACAGCCGCAGATTCTCGCGATTGTGCTCGCCGGAGGGGCGGGCAAGCGGCTGGCACCGCTGACCGATGACAGGGCCAAGCCGGCGGTACCGTTCGGCGGCCTGTACAGGCTTATCGATTTCGCGTTGTCCAATCTGGTCAACGCGGGGATCAGGCGCATCTGCGTGCTCACCCAGTACAAGAGCCACAGCCTGGACAGGCACGTGACGACCACCTGGCGGCTGAGCAACCTCCTTGGCAACTACGTCACCCCGGTCCCCGCACAGCAACGACTAGGACCCCATTGGTACACAGGCTCCGCCGATGCTATTTATCAGAGCCTGAATTTGATCTTTGACGATAACCCCGACATCGTAGCCGTCTTCGGCGCCGACCACGTATATCGCATGGACATGACGCAAATGGTTGACCAGCACGTGGCACACGGCGCGGGCGTCACGGTGGCAGCGATCCCCGTGTCGCGAGAGGAAGCGACCAGCTTCGGCGTGATCCAGACAGCGCGGGACGGGCGGACCGTCGAGGCGTTCCTGGAAAAGCCAGCCGATCCGCCTTCGCTGCCCACCGACCAGAACCTGTCCTACGCCTCCATGGGAAACTACGTCTTCGACGCCAACGTGCTGATCGACGCTCTGCGCAAGGACGCCGCCGATGACAGTTCGCGGCACGATATGGGCGGTGACATCCTGCCCATGCTCGTCTCGCAGGGCGCGGCTCAGGCGTACAACTTCATGGACAACGAGGTACCTGGGGCCGAACCCCGTGACCGCGGGTACTGGCGGGACGTCGGAACGCTCGACTCGTACTTCGAGTCGCATCTCGACCTGTGCGCGGTGCACCCGATCTTCAACCTGTACAACGACAAGTGGCCGATCCTTACCTACGTGCCTTCGCAGCCGCCGGCTAAGTTCGTGCACGACGCGGGCGACCGGGTCGGGCGGGCGATCAACAGCGTCGTGAGCAACGGTGTGATCGTGTCGGGCGGGCTGGTGCTCGACTCGGTACTCTCCCCAGGCGTGCGGGTCAATAGCTGGTCACGGGTTGAGCGGGCCGTGGTCATGCACAACACCAGGATCGGGCGGTACGCCGTCGTGAAGAACGCGATCCTGGACAAGAACGTGGAAGTTCCCGACGGCGCGGTCGTGGGAGTCGACAAGGAACACGACAGGGCTCGCGGGTTCGTCGTGTCGCCTGGTGGCGTGACGGTGGTGGGCAAGGGCCAGGTCGTCACTCCTTGAACGAGTTCCGCAAGGTCAATGTCGCCCTGCTGACCCGCGAATACCCGCCTGAGGTGTACGGCGGTGCCGGGGTTCACGTGGAGTACCTGGCAAGGGAACTGCGGAACCTCGTTGACCTGACCGTGCACTGCCAGGGGGCGGACCGTGCGGGCGCGATAGCGCACCGGCCGTGGGACCTGCTCGAAACAGCGAACGCGTCGCTGCAGACCCTCTCGACCGACCTGTCCATGGCCGCGGCGATCGGGTCAGCCGAGATCGTGCACAGCCACACCTGGTACACCAACCTGGCCGGGCACCTCGCTTCGCTGCTTTACGGGATACCGCACGTGATCACCGTCCACTCGCTCGAGCCGCTGCGGCCGTGGAAATCGGAGCAGCTTGGCGGGGGGTACGCGCTGTCTTCGTGGAGCGAGCGGGTAGCGGTCGAGTCCGCGACGGCGATCATCGCTGTATCGAACGGTATGCGGTCTGACCTGCTGTCGACCTATCCTGCGGTGCCCGCCTCGCGGGTGCACGTGATCAGGAACGGCATCGACACGTCACAGTACTTGCCGGACAGTGACACGTCGGTGCTGGAGAAGTACTCCATTTCGGCGTCTCGGCCGACGGTGGCCTTCGTCGGGCGGATCACCAGGCAGAAAGGGCTGCCCGTGCTGCTGCGGGCGGCCGAGGCGTTCGACCCTTCTGTCCAGCTTGTCCTCTGCGCCGGGCAAGCCGACACCGAGGAACTGCTCGCCGAGGTGACGCAGCTCGTTGACCACCTGCGGGAGACCAGGTCGGGAGTGGTGTGGCTGAACGGGATGCTGCCCAAGAACGAGATCATCCAGATCCTGTCGCACGCGACCGTGTTCGCCTGCCCTTCTCTGTACGAGCCGCTAGGGATCGTGAACCTGGAGGCGATGGCCTGCGGTACCGCGGTCGTCGCGTCCAACGTCGGGGGAATCCCTGAGGTGGTCGCGGACTCCCAGACCGGGCTGCTTGTCCCCCCAGGTGACCCTTCGCTTCTCGGCGAGGCGATTTCCTCCCTGGTGCTCGACCCGGCCCGCGCGTCCGCCATGGGTCAGCTCGGACGCCAGCGAGTAGCGGCGGAGTTCAGCTGGGCAAGCATCGCCGCCCAGACCGCCGCCCTCTACACAGACCTGACCAGAGCGACCGTTCCACCCACCTAAGACGGAAGTCTCGCGCTCCCCTTGGCTGCACCGCGCTCAGGTAACTGATCCTGCTGCGGCACCGGTGACGAGGCCGCCCCAGCGCTCAAGCTCGGCGTCGAGGTTCAGCGGGGCGATCATCGCGCCGCTGGCCATTTCCTTCTCCCAGGCGTCCGCAGGGACCCGCCACATCACCTCGAACTCGATGCCGCTCGGATCCTTCGCGTACAGGGACTTGGAGACCTTATGGTCGCTCGCGCCGACAAGGGCGCCGCGCTCCGCCAGCCTTCCCCTGATCTCGGCCAGTTCCGCGAGCGTGCCTACCTCCCAGGCCAGGTGGTAAAGACCCAGGTAACGGCCCTCTGGGAGGGTTCCGCCAGGCACGGCGAACACGCCGAGGTCGTGATCGTTGGCTGACTCTGGCGAGCGCAGGAACGCGGCCTGCCCGGGAATCTCCATCCGCACTTCGAAGCCGAGTGCGTAGCAATAGAAGTCGACGGTGGCGGCAAGGTCACCGACATAAAGGACAGCGTGGTTCAAACGGCGTACGGGCATCTCAGCTCTCCTGCGAAAAGGCGTCGCTTAGCAGAATGCCTGCGAGGCGCCTTAGATTCCCCGTCAGGCGCCGGACTGCTCGGTGTCCGCCAGCCCGCTGCGCCTCGCCGCCGCGAAATGATCATTGATCAGGACTACGTCACGCCCGGCCGCGTCAAGCATCGACGCGGCGACCGACGCACGGTACCCGGACATGCAATGCACCCAGACCTCGCCGGCAGGTATCTCTCCTGTCCGGTCGCCAAGCTCGTGCAGCGGAATATGCACCGCCCCGTCAATGCGCTCGGTTCTCCATTCGGCCTCTCTGCGCACGTCAAGCAGCACGACCTGCCGCTCATCCCGCGCCTTCTCGTAGGAGGAGAAGTCCATGATCGGATAGCCAGACAGCGGCTCTCCGCAGGCCCAGTCCTCTTCCTTACCGGTCGCCGCCGCCTCGATCCTCTCGATGCCGATCCGCACGAGGTCACGCTGCGCGGCAGCGACGGACTCGGGCGTCGGCCCGATCAGCGTCAGCGGCGCCCCCCAGGGGATCAGCCAGCCCAGGTAGGTCGCCATGCTGTCGCTCAGCTCAAAATGCCTGACCCCGCGCAAGTGCCCGGCGGCGAAGGCGACTCGCGACCGCAGGTCGACGACCCACTCCCCCGCGTCGATACGGCGCCGCAACTCGCCGCTGATCACCGCCCTGGGCGGCGTCAGATCGGGCGCGCTCGGCCCGCCCGCGTTCTCTGGCGCCATGTGCACGTAGTACGCGGGATACAGGTCAAGTCCCGCAAGCGTCGTCGCGACGTAGTCGGCTTCGGTCAGCGTCAGCGCCGGGTTGGCGGCGAGTTCATCGCCGATCGTCGAGGCTTCGCCGGAAGTCTGGGTCGCCGAGCAGAAGCTGCCGAAACCGTGCGTGGCGTAGATGACCGCGTCGCTGGGCAATTCGGAAGCCAGGCGCCTGGCAGAAGCGTGCTGTGCCCGCGCGAGTTCGGCACTGTGCTGCGACCCGAGCAAGTCGGTGCGGCCGGTAGACCCGTTGAGCAGTGACCCGCCGCTGAACACCGCCACGGTCTCGCCATCGTGCTCGAGCACGTAAGCCAGGTGATTGAAGGTATGGCCCGGCGTAGCGACGACCTTAAGCGTCAGGCCGCCGATCTTGAGCTTGTCGCCATCGCCCACGGGCACGCGATCGAAGGCGACCCGGTCCGCGCCGTTGACGTGGTAGTCCGCCCCCGTCGCCTGGCACAGTGCGAGACCGCCGGTCACGTAGTCGTTGTGGATGTGGGTCTCGAACACGTGAGTAACCGGCACGCCGTACTCAGCCGCGACGGCCAGCACCCGGTCAAAGTCCCGCTGCGGATCAATGACCAGGGCGGCCGATCCGTCGGTCGCCAGGTAGCTCCGGTCGCCCAGGGACGGAGTGCTGATGGAGGCGATTTCGAGCATCGCGCCCACCTTCCCTTCATGACGGCTGGATGGCGGCTGGCGGGCAACATACCCCTTCTTGCTATGTCACGGCTACGGGCCCACCAAACGTGCAATCGGACCTGTGTAGATACCGCGCGGTCTAATAGGTGTGTTTCGGGCATACTCTTCGAGTGCGTGCGCCAGCCAGCCGACCGCTCGCGCGACCGCGAAAATCGCCTCGCCGGCCCCGGGAATCATCTGCCCGGACGTCGCAAGTACGGCCAGCGCGAAATCGACATTCGGCGCGGGCAGCGCCCGCCCGCGCGCCTCAGCGATGACGGCCTCGGCGATGGCGAGGGGCTCAGAGGCGGGCATCGTACGGCGAAGCGCCTCAAGCAGATACACGGCTCTAGGGTCACGGTCACGATAGACAAAATGCCCGAAACCGGGAATCCGCTCACCACGACGCAGCAGTTCCCCGACGACACGGCCAGCATCATCAGGACCGGTCGCTGCCCGGAGCATGGTTTCGGCAGCGAAGGACGCGCCGCCGTGCAGCGCCCCGCCGACCGCGCCAAGTCCGGTAGCGACGACAGCGTAAGGATCGGCGCGCATGGAGGCCGCTACCCGTGCCGCAAAGGTGGACGCGGCAAGTTCGTGATCCGCCAGCAGCACCAGGGCAGCGCGCAACACGTCGACGAGCCCTGGCAGCGGCTCCGCCTTGCAGAGCTTCCCGATCAGCCGCTCCGCGATCGTCGGAGTGCGGGAAGTACCCGGAAGGCCTGCCTGGGGGAGGCAGTCGGTCATGCCGGAAACCAGGCAGCGGCCCGCGGTCATGACCGCGGGCGGGTCAAGGTGCAGCCGCAGCGGATCGGCAGCAGCCAGAGCAGGCACGATGACCTGAAGGCGCTCGAGCGGAAGGGTTCCAGGCGGAAGGGCCGTCTGCGCCGCGACTCCTGCGCCGATCGCCGCGGCGGGTGCCTGCCACTCCCCAGACGGCCCGGCGGGATCGGGAAGCGACCCGGTCCACAACAGGCAAGCCACTTCCTCAAGTGCCCGTTCGGCCGCGAGCGTCGTCGCCTCGACGCCGCGATAGCTGAGCCGGTCCCCGGCGATCTCCGTGATCGAGGTCTCGATCACGATCTCGGTCGGACCCCGGCCGCCAGTCCGGTCAAGCGAACTCGCGCTGCGAAGGCGCGGTCGACCTCGGCGGGCCAGGCGGTCAACCTCTGAGGCGTCGAACAGACTGGCCCGAGAGCCGTCGGCCTTGCGCCTGGTCAGGACCCCTCGGCTGACATAGGAGTACAGGCTGGCCTCTTTGATGCCGAGCCGACGCGCCGCCTCGGCCACCCCGATCCACTCGGTCACCGCCCCGAGCCCCCAAGCCGCGCCAGCGCGGGCACGGCGCCGGCGACGAGCGCCGCCCTGGCCGCTCGGCCAGCAGCATCAAGTGACCAACGATGCTGTACCCCCCGCCCGTGGCTACCGCAACGAAGTCCCAGCGATGTCACAGCAACAGCATCAGATGACCACCGTTGTCCCTGGACCGGCCCCGTCGGCAGCATCAGATGGCCAGCGATGCTGCGCGCCCCGGCACCATCCCCAGCCCCGTACGTTGCTTCGCCCATCCGCACATCGTAGCAATGTTGATTATAATCAACATTGACAAATGTAATCCAAGTACCGGCATAATCAACCTGCGAAGGTAAAGACCAGCAGGAGGTAACGCGGTGCCGAAGGTCCACTTTCTCGACGTGACCAACAGGGACGGAGTGCAGACGGCGCGCACCGGGTTGTCGAAGTTCGGCAAGACGATGGTGAACTTCTATCTGGCCAGGCTCGGGGTCGCGCAGTCAGAGACCGGATTCCCCTTCTTGTTCCACGAGGTGCCTTACATCAAGGCCAACGTGGCACTTGCCGAGGCGGGCGCATTCGGTGACCTGCGCCTTTCTGGCTGGTGCCGGGCCATGACGGCCGACGTCGAGAAAGCGCTGCCGCTCGGCCTGCGGCACTACAACCTCTCGATCTCGACTTCTGACCAGATGATCGAGCACAAGTTCCGCGGCAAACTGGACCGCGACGCGATCATCAGCGAGATGACGGCCGCCGTCCGCGCGGCCAGGGAAGGCAAGGCAGAGACGATCGGCGTCAACGCCGAAGACGGCTCGCGCACCGACGAGGGCTTCCTCACCGAGTTCGCGCTTGCCGCGAAGGAAGCGGGCGCCGACCGGGTCCGTTACTGTGACACGATCGGCGGCGACTCGCCGCACCGCATCAGGGACAGGTTCGCCCGGCTTGCCGCCTCGACAGGGATCCCGGTCGAGACCCATTGTCACAACGATCTCGGCATGGCCGTCGCCAATTCGGTCTCAGGCGCGCTCGGCGACCTTGATGCCGGGCAGGACGCCTGGGTCAACACCTGCGTCAACGGCATCGGCGAGCGTTCAGGCAACGCCGACCTCCTGTCCTGCATCCTCGCGTTCAGGCACGGCTTCGGCATCAGGGAAGAAGCCAGCATCGGCGACGAACTCGACCTCACCTGGGCTCGCCGCTTCGCCCTCTGGGCCAGCTACGCCTTCGGCCAGCCGCTACCGCAGAATCAGCCAGGCACCGGCCGCAACGCCTTCGCCCACGAGTCGGGCATTCACGCCGACGGAGCGCTGAAAGACAGGCACAACTACGAGCTTTACGACGACGACACCCTCGGCCCGTTCCCAAGCGACTGGCACGCACGCGCGGGCAGGGTCGTGCTGACCGGCGAGTATGGCGGCAAGGCCGGCTTCAGGCACGAGATGGAGGGCCTCGGGCTCGACCCAGGGGAAGATGAGGACCTGATCTTCGAGCTAGTGCAACTCTGCGCGGCCGCCACAAGCAAGCCGCTGACCGACGACGAACTCGCGCTCATCGCCTCGTACCCGCGCGAGCTTGCCCTGCTGTATCCGGGCTACCTCGGCTGACATCTACCTGCCGATTTGCTTGCGCTGGCGCATCCGGCGGATCCTGGCCTTCTGGTTCGAGTCAAGCATCAGGTAACCGACCACGGGCACGGCCAGGGCGGCGACGATCACCAGCACAGGCACCCACCACGGGATGCCGACGGCGAACAGGATGATCGCGATGACGATCCCGACAACTGCCAGTGCCCACCTACGCGACATCGCTGAACTCCTCACCCTGGAACGTTTCGTCCCGCCATCATCAAACTACCCTCCCCGCGCCCCGAGTGGGCACGGCATCGGGTGCCCTCCTGGCCGCCAGCGCCCACGTCGCTCCCGTATGGGGCCTTTGGCACTGGGTCTACGATGTAGCACGACCTCAGGAGGATGACATGACGCTGGCGATGCCGATCGAGCCCGCGGCCAACGAATTGCTTTCCCGCGACGCGTTCGCGCTGCTGCTTGCGATGATGCTGGATCAGCAGGTGCCGTTCGAGAAGGCGTTCGGGTCACCGTACGAGCTGACCAGGCGGCTCGGCCACGAGCCGACCGCGCAGGAGATCGCCGACTTCGACCCTGACGCGCTCTCCGATCTCTTCGCTGCCCGGCCAGCGCTGCACAGGTTCCCGCGCGCCATGGCCGGCCGGGCGCAGGAACTGGCCAAGATCATCGCCGACCAGTACGACGGCAACGCGAGCGCGGTCTGGGCGACCGCGGCAGACGCCGCCGAGTTGCGCCGCCGCCTGTCAGAACTGCCCGGCTTCGGCGCTTACAAGGCGCAGATCACGATTGCCCTGCTCGGCAAGCAACTCGGCGTCACCCCGGCCGGCTGGCGCGAGGCCGCCGGCCACTTCGGTGAGGAGGGCTCTCACTACTCGGTCGCTGACATTTCCGACGAAGACTCACTTCTCAAGGTCCGATCTTACAAAAAGCAGCAGAAACTGCTCGCCAGGGAACGGACTGCCGCCAAGGCGTCCTGACCTCACCAGGACGCGAACACCGGCAGGAACTGACGGGACCTATGCCAGAACGGACCAGGCTGATTGGCAAGTGCGCACTCGCTGCGCTGCTTCTCCTGCTCGCGGCGGCAGGCACCCGCGCCGCCTGGCCAGCCGTCCGCACGTCCTGGCCTGACGGCGCCCGGCTCGCCATTACCGGTGCGGTGCTCGAGGTCGCGCTCGCGGGGCTGCTGATCGCCCTGCGCTGGCGGCGCCCGGCGCCCGCTCAGACCGATGCCGACGGCCGGGCGCAGGAAGATCTCGCCACGAGGATGCACCGCATACTCAATGGCGCCCTCGTTACCGGCCTGGCGGCCGTGCCTGTGCTGGTCGCGCTGACCGAGCTGAAGATCAAGCCACGCAAGCACCTGATACCGCCGCAGCCCTCCGCCAAGGTTCCCAAGCGCTACCGCACGCCGTTGCTCAAGCCGACGCACGTGGGCACCTTCAACTTCCCGCCCCTCTTGCTCGACCTGGTCATAGTGGCCATCGTCGCGGCGCTCATCGCGCTCGCGCTGCTCGCCTGGCGCCATAGGGCCAGGCAGAAGACCACTGGCGTTCCGGCGCTCGAAGCCGAGCTGACCGAGGAGGACCTGGCCAGGGCCGTAGAGTCTGGCCGGGCCGCGTTGCTCGAGTTCGACGACGCCCGGCTGTCGATCATCCGCTGCTATCTCGCGATGGAGCAGAGCCTTGCCGACGCTGGCACGGTCAGGGGCATCGCGGAGACCCCGGATGAGCTGCTGGCGAGATCGGTCGCCGCCGGCCTCGTGCACCACGTTCCAGCCAGCCGTTTGACCAGCCTGTTTTACGAAGCGAGGTTCTCCACGCATCCGATGGCACCGGCTACGCGGGATCAGGCGAGGAACGCGCTCGCCGAACTCGCCGCCGTACTGCCCGCCAGGTCCGGTTGATGGGCGGGTACGGATGGCACCTGGCCAGGCGGGAGATCGCCGTCGCGGCCGGGCTGGTCCTCGCGATCTCGGTCGCCGCCTGGGTGCTGTTCGGCGCCGAGGTCGCAGGGACCGTCGCGCTGGCCTGCCTCGCGCTTGGCCTGCTCGGGCAAAGAGTGCTGCTCCCCCCCAGGGAACCAGAGGAAAGCCGGCCAGACACCTTTCCAGACACCCCGACAACCACGTTCACCGGGTTCTGGCGCACCCAGACCGACCTGGCCGACGCGACCGCCTCGATGAGCGCCTGGGATCTCACGACGAGGCGCCGCATTTCTAACCTGCTGGCCGCCCGCCTTGCCGAGCGTCACGGCATCAGCCTTACTCAGGATCCTGAGGCGGCGAGGGCGGTCTTCCTCGGGGATCTTGCCCAGCGAAGGGCGGGCGAGGACCTGTGGTTCTGGATCGACCCTGAGCGTCAGACCCCGGCCGACGCCATGAATCGCCAGGGAATCCCCGCCCGCGTGCTCGTTGCCCTGATTCAACGACTGGAGCAGCTTTGACCGAAGTGACCTTGACCCCGGCGCAGGCTTCCGAGCGCTGCGCGACCGTGCTCGACGAGCTAGAGCGGGCGATCATCGGCCAGCGGCAGGCCCTCTCGCTTGTGCTGGCCGGCATACTCGCCAGCACGCACATCTTGCTGGAAGACCTGCCTGGCCTCGGAAAGACGCTGACAGCCCGCTCGTTCGCCCGCGTGCTCGGCCTTGGCTTCTCCCGCATCCAGTTCACTCCTGACCTGCTGCCTTCCGACGTCATTGGCGCTCCGCTCTACGATCAGCGCACTGGCGAAATGGTGTTCCGCCCAGGCCCGGTCTTTACCCAGCTCCTGCTCGCCGACGAGATCAACAGGACGCCGCCGAAGACCCAGGCCGCGTTGCTCGAGGCCATGGGCGAGGGCCAGGTCAGCGTCGACGGGCAGACCAGGCCGTTGCCCGCGCCCTTCATCGTGCTCGCGACGGCCAACCCGATCGAGTACGAGGGCACTTATGACCTGCCTGAAGCTCAGCTCGACCGGTTCGGCATGCGGCTACGTTTCGGGTACCTGAGCGCTGGCGACGAGGTGCGGATGCTCGGGCGGCGCATCGACCGCGCGGCGCCCGAGGTCACGCTCCAGCCGGTCTGCGACCCTGACGAGGTTCTCGCCATGCGCCGGTCACTCGAACTGGTGGAAGTGACACCCGATCTGCTCGAATACGTCGTCGCGCTGATTACCGCGACTCGGGAGCACGGCCAGGTTCAAGTTGGCGCCAGCCCGCGAGGCGGCCTGTTCATACTCCAGCTCGCCCGCGGCTACGCGGTGCTGCAGGGCCGCGACTACGTGGTTCCTGACGACATCAAGGCGGTCGGCGTGGCCGCGCTCAGCCACCGGATCACGCTGCGCCCGGAACTGTGGGCCAGGAAGGTGAGCGCAGACGACGTGATCGCGAGGATCCTCGCCAGCGTGCCGGTACCGCGCACCGACCCGGCAGCGCAAGTACGGGGATGACGCCGCTGCTGACTCCCGGCCAGCGCCGGGAGCTGCCGGTGACCTGGCAGCTCTCAGCTCACGCCAGGCGGCTGGTCACGGTCGCCGTCACCGGCCTGCTGATCGCCGTGATCACCAGGCGCCCGGAGTTCGCCGGCCTGGCCGCGCCCGCGCTGCTCCTGCTGCTTCCCGGACGCGGCCAGCCGCCTGCCAGCCTCGGCGTCCAGGTCGCCACCACGAGCGGCCCGGTCACAGAAGGCGAGCCGACAGCCATCCTCGTCAGGGTCTCCGGCTACGGCGATGGCCAGGTACGGCTGGCGCTGCACGCCGCCACCTGGATCACGCCAGGCGAGATCACGGCGGCCGGCGACGGCTGGTGGCAGATCACGTTCGTGCCCGAGCGGTGGGGTGCCCGGCCCGTCGGCACGCTTGAAGTAGTCGTCTACGACAGGTGGCGGCTCGCTGACTGCCGGGTGCTGACCAGCGTTCCCCCGCTGACCTGCTATCCGCGCGCGGCCAGGCTCGACTCGCTCATCGTGCTCAGCAAGCTGCCGCCGAGGCTCGGGGAGCACACCTCCCGGCTGCCCGGCGAGGGCATCGAGTTTGCCGGAGTGCGGGAATTCGTGCCAGGCGACCGGCAGCGGCGCATCAACTGGCCGGCCACGACCAGGCGGGGCACGCTCCAGCTCAACACGTTCACCGCCGAACGTGCCCAGACGATCGTGATCTTGATGGACGTCAGCATCGACGTGGGCGAGGCCGGGCGGAGTTCCTCTGATCTCGCGGTGCGCGCGGCGGCAGGCACCGCGGCCAGGTACCTGGCGGCCAGGGACCGGGTAGGCCTGATCAGCTACGGGCGGCAGCTCACCTGGATCAGCCCGGCAGGCGGGCGGCGCCAGGCCGACCGGATCATGCAGCTGATCACTGCCGCCAGAGGGCCTGCCTACCCGCCGGAAATGCTGGCCTCGCTGTCCCGCGACACGCTCCCGCCAGGCGGGCTGATCATCGTGTTCAGCCCGCTCCTGAGCGTGCGGCTGATCGAGGGCCTGCGGGCACTGCGAGAGCGAGGCTTCGCGACGATCGTGGTCGACGTTCTCACCGCCGAGCCGGGAGCCGGGCTCGGGCGCCACCGGGCGATGGCCGACCTGGCCAGGCGTATCTGGCGGATGGAGCAGGACGCGATCAGGTTCTCGCTGCGCGAGATCGGCATACCCGTCGTGTACTGGGACGGGCGCTCGCCACTCGACGAGCCGCTCGCCAGGTTCCTCCGCCGTCCGGTGGTGAACCGGTGAGCCGCCAGGCTTCCGCCTGGCGCATCATCGCCTCGGTCACGCTGCTGGCGGCGGCAGAAGTGGCGTGGGCGTCGCTGCCGCTTGGCGGCGGCCTCCTTCGCGGCCTGCTGCTCGCCGGTGCCATCTGCGCGACTGTGATGTCTGTGCTCAGGCTCGCGATGACGGCCGCTGGTAACGATGAAGGCAGCCCTGACCTCGGTATCTATGACTGGCCAGGAGCGCGGGCATGGCGCTGGCTTAAGGCGCTGCCCGCGCGGCTGCCCTGGGCTGAACTGCTGGCCGTCGCGGTGCTGGTGCTCGAGGCGCTGCACCCGGCCAGGCCCTGGTACACGGTCGTGCTCATCTTCCTGCTGACCGCGTTCCTCATCGGGTATCACCTGGCCGAGAGCGGTGCCGGGCTTTCCTTGCTCAGACCGCAACTCCCCCTGCTGCTGGCCGGGTGCGGCCTCGCGGTTCTCTGTGCCGCGGCGGCGGCACTGCCGGGAGCGGGAGCCGGAGCAGGCTGGCTGGCCGTGCTCGCCGGGCTGGCCGCGGTCATCGTGGCGGGACTGGCACTCCCGGTCTAGCCGGCCAGTCCCTGACTAGTACTGCCGGTCTGAGCCGTGGCCCTCTGTGTAGGGCCAGGCCGTGTAGGTGGGGGCCTGGCCCGCGCCGCCTGGCGGCGGCCGGCCGCCGCCGCGCGAAGCGATCGCGTCGGCCAGCCACGAGATGGCCGCGGCGAGGAACAGGAACAGCGCGACCAGGTCGGCGCCGGCGGCAACGCCCTTGTACTGCAGCGACCAGAAGATCGTCGCGTCCCAGAGGAAATGCGTGATGATCAGCGGCACGATGCTCCCGGTGCGCAGGAACAGCCAGATGAAGATCGTCGCCCAGACCGCGATGCCGATGACGCCAGGGCCGTAGTAATCGTGATACGAACAGCGGAGCACGACCGCGACGATCACGATCTCGGCAAGCGGACGGCCGGCCTGGCGCAGCGTGGTGACCACGAAGGCGAGCACCACGGTTTCCTCGACTACCCCCGCCGCGAGCGAGGCAGCGGTCGAATACAGCAGGTAAGCGGAGCTGATATGGGCGGGCTCGGTCAGGTGATTAGCCGTCACGGCCCTGGTGATCACGCTGCCGGCGATCAGCGCGGCCAGCGCCCAGACGCCCTGGCGGAAGGCGGGGCCTGCCGCGGCACTGCCGTCGGAGTTCCTGGCCAGCCCGAAGCCGAGCGAACGCGGAGATATGCCGCGCCTGGCCGAGAGCAGCACGGTAACCGCGATGGCCAGGCCCGCGGTGGCCAGTTCGGTCACCGTGGCTGGCACGAAGACCGACCAGCTACCCGAGGGCGCCGGGTACCTTCCTGCCAGCGTCTCCCCGCCCGCGATGATGCCCGCGGCGAAGAACGCCGCGAAGACCGCGAGGACCTCGGTGTAGGCGCGGCGAGCGGAGATCGGGCTGCTCGGCGGTGGCGGCTGAATGGACCACCAGTGCGGTCTCTCCGGCCTGCCGATCGGACCCGGCCAGGTCGCGGGCGGCTGGTCGGCGTTCATGGACCTGCTCATCGGCCGATAGCGTAGCCCTGCATGCCACGGGGGTTGGCGCCGGCGTGCAGCAGGCCGGTGTCCGCGTCCCTCGCGACCGCGCTGATCCTTCCAAGCGACCAGGGGCCGCTGACCGTGACGTCGTGGCCGCGGCGCAGCAACTCCGCTATCACCGCCGGGTCGTGCCGCTCTTCGACGGTCAGGGACCTCGGGTGGCTCTGCCTCGGGTAGAAGGAAGAGGGGAAGTGGTCGGTGTGGTGCGCGGGGGCATCGATGGCTTCCTGCAGGTTCATGCCGAACACGACGTGGTTGAGGAAGAAGCCGATCGTCCACTGGTCCTGCTGATCTCCTCCTGGCGTGCCGAAGGCCAGGTATGGCTCGCCGCCGCGCAGCGCGAGACCAGGTGACAACGTGGTGCGCGGGCGGCGTCCAGGCGCCAGAGTGCTGGCGAAGCCCGCCGTCAGGCTGAACATCTGCGCCCTGGTGCCAAGGCAGAAGCCGAGGCCCGGTACGACAGGCGAGCTTTGCAGCCAGCCGCCGCTAGGGGTCGCGGAGACCAGATTCCCGAACCTGTCTGCGACGTCCAGGTGACAGGTATCGCCAGGGCCGAGCGCCACCGTGCCGCTCCAAGTCGGGTCGCCAGTGGACGCCGCGCCGGCCGCTTCGGCGTCAGCCTCGAAGGCAGCGAAGCCCGCGAGCGCATAGGCAGGCAGGTGCGGAGCACGACCTCCTGGCGCACCGGGGCGAAGGTCAGGCGAGGATTCGCCGGTGACGAGCCGCCTGCGGGCGTTGGCGTAGCCGGGATCGAGAAGGTCGCTGAGCGGAACGTCCGCATGGAGCGGGTCGCCGTACCAGGCCTCGCGATCGGCGAACGCCAGCTTGGCGCACTCGGTCACCGTGTGGATGAGGTCGGCGCTGCCCGCGCCCATCGCGGCGAGATCGTAGCCGTCGAGCAGCCTGAGTTGCTGCCCGAAGACGGGGCCCTGTCCCCATGGGCCGGTATTGCAGACGGTCAGGCCCTGGTAGTCGAAGGTGACAGGCTCTTCCACGCTGGCGCGCCAGCCCGCCAGGTCGGCACCGGTGAGCAGGCCCTTGTGCGGCCTGCCGGAAACGTCCATTACCTCGGCCTTTCCGAGGTAATCGTCGATCGCGTCAGCGATGAAGCCCTCGTACCAGGCCAGGCGGGCCGCCTCGATCTGCACCTCGCGGTCGGCCGAGGCGGCTTCCGCTTCTTCGAGCACGCGCGCGTAGGTAGCGGCGAGCTGAGCGTTCGCGAACTTCGCGCCAGGCGCGGGGACTCCATCGCTGAGGTAGATCTCGGCCGATGTCGGCCAGTCCTGCCTGAACGTCGGCGCCATGGCCCCGATCAGCGCGCTGGCCGAGGCGAGCATGGGGTACCCGTCTCCCGCGTACCCGATCGCATAGCTCATCACGTCGCGCAGCCTCAGCGTGCCGTACCTGGCCAGCAGCAGCATCCAGGTGCCGAAGGCCGCGGGGACGGTGGCCGCAAGCAGCCCGTTGCCAGGTACCAGGTCGAGGCCGAGGTCGCTGAAGACTTCCAGCGTGGCCGAAGCCGGGGCGGTGCCCTGACCGCTGAGCACGAACGTTTCGTTCGACCGCCGGTCATGCCCGATGACCGGAACTTCTCCGCCAGGGCCGTTCAGGTGCGGTTCGACCACCTGGAGTACCAGACCGGCCGCGACAGCCGCGTCGAAGGCGTTGCCGCCCGCTTCAAGTACGGCCATTCCCGCCGCCGATGCCAGCCAGTGAGTGGAAGCCACCATTCCAAAAGTGCCTGCTAGCTGCGGTCTTGTGGTGAACTGTTGAGTACTGGCCACGCTTCTCCGATCGGTAATGCGAGCTACTTTGGGCATACCCACCCACACCGGGCTGAAGGCTTCCGCACGGCGGGATCTTAGGTACGCTGCCGTGGTCCGAGCACGTTCGCGCTCAGGCTATATCGGTACAGTCGGTACACTTCGTACAGTTGCCTAAAAGGATGGTTATTGATGAATTTCACGGTATTGGGCGGTCGCAGGCTCTTGATCGTGGCGACCCTCGGCGCGGTAGCCGCACTCGCGGCCGGGTGCGGGACCGCGTCGAGCGGCGGGTCGCCGAACAGCACGGTGACCGTGACCGTGACGCCATCCTCTGGCACCTCGTCGAGCAGCACGCCCGCTCCGCCGGCCTCCTCCTCATCCTCAGCTCCGGCCGGGCCCGCGGAGTGCGCGACCTCGGCGCTGAAGGTCAAGGTCGGTTCGAGCAACGGCGCGGCAGGAACGATCTATTACAGCATCGACTTCACTAACGTCTCAGCCGCTAGCTGCTTCGTCGAGGGTTACCCAGGCGCGTCCCTGGTAAGCGCCGGCAACAATTCGGGCAGTCAGATCGGCGCCGACGCCAAGCGTGACCCGGTGGTTACTCCGAAGGAGATCGTGCTGGCGCCCGGGCAGACCGCGAACGCGCAGCTCGGAGTCGCGGAAGCCGGGAACTTCCCCGCAGGGACCTGCCAGCCTGTCACCGTGCACTGGCTGAAGGTCTTCCCGCCTGACCAGACCGTGGCCGCCTACACGCCGTTCACCACCCAGACGTGCGCCTCGACCTCAGTGGCGACCATGCACATCGCCGCGCTGACCGCAGGAGCCTGACACGCCTGAACTTCGCCGGCCTGGCCTGACACGGCGCCCCTGGCGGCCCGGGTGAACGCGGTCCCCGGCCAGCCAGGGGCCGGACTGCGCCCTGGCGCGACCCTGGCCGGGTACAGGCTCGAGGAGAGGATCGGCCGCGGCGGCATGGCGGTGGTCTTCCGAGCCGTGGATGAGCGGCTCGGCCGCCGGGTCGCGCTGAAGATCCTCTCCCCCGGTTACACGGCAGACAGCGCGTTCCGCACCAGGTTCATCAATGAGTCACGTGCGGCGGCGACCGTCGAGCACCCGCATATCATCCCCGTGTACGGCGCCGGCGAGGCGTCCGGGTACCTCTACATCGCGATGCGGTTCGTGCCTGGCGGTGACGCCCGTTCAGAACTGCGGCGTACGGGCCCGTTCAACTCGATCCGCGCCTGGCGGATCATCTCGCAGGTCGCGGCGGCCCTGGACACCGCGCACCGGCACGGGCTCGTCCACAGGGACGTCAAGCCTGCCAACATGCTGCTTGACGCGGGCGCGCAGATCCCTGCCCGCGCCAGCGAGTACGGCGGTCCAGGCCCCGCCGACCACGTCTACCTCACCGACTTCGGCATCAGCAAGCAAGGGCCTTCGCACGGGCTGACGCTGACGGGCCAGATACTCGGGACTCTCGAGTACGCCGCGCCAGAGCAAATCGACGGCAACCAGGTCGACGGGCGGGCCGACCTTTACTCGCTGGCCTGCTCGGCCTTCGAACTGCTCACCGGCACGCCGCCGTTCCGTCGCAGCCAGGGCGCCGCGCTGATCTACGCACAGCTATCCGAGCCGCCGCCGCCAGTGACCGCCAGCCGCCGCGACCTGTCCGGCCTCGTCGACAACGTCATCGTGAAGGCAATGGCCAAGGAGGCCGCCGGCCGGTACGCGGACTGCACCAGATTCGCCGCGGACCTCGGCCGGGCGCTGCGGCTGACGCCGGGGCTGGTCGAGGCGCCGGCCGTTCCTTCGGCGCGGCGAGGACATCCGTCAGGCGGAGAACGGCGCCAGGGCCTCGCCGAGCGGCAGATGCACCGGCCGACCGAGGTGGTGCGGCCCGGCACCTCGCCGCGGGAGTCCCCGCCGTCGGGCACCTCGCCCCAGGAGTCCCCGCCCCAGGAGTCCCCGGCGCCGCCAGGGAACCGGCCCGCGGCCCGCCCGGGTTCCCGTAGTCCCGCCATGCCGCCAGGCGGCCTCGCCCGTCCGCTCGGCGACGAACCACCCACGAGGCGCCGCGACCGGTAACAGTGCGGGCGCGGTTCCGCTCCCGCAAAGGGCTTCCGACACGCCAAGGCGACACGGGCCAGGGTGTGCCCGACCGCGCGCCATCAGGCTTCCTGCGCAGAAACCTTCGGCGCCGGCATTTATGTCGCGCTAAACGACCACGGCCGGGCGCGCTGCGTCGTTATCATTGCGAGGTCTGGTTTTCACTCATGCATTAAGAACGCCAGCTCATGGCAAAAGGTACATTAACCTTATGCCGCCAGGATTAAATGGGGAGCAGCATGCACAGGGTATTCTTGCCGAAACGGCGCGGAATAGGGGCGTTGCGCCGGTGCGCGCTCATCGGCCTGATTTGCGCGGCTGCGGCTGGCTGCGGCACCCAGTCAGAGGCGGGGAGCCACTCCGCTGCCGGTTCTGGCCACTCCATGAATCCGCCTGGCGAGACTGCCTGCGAGGCGGCGCATCTCGATGTCCA
>DATJLT010000201.1:0-3238 GCA_035509195.1 Streptosporangiaceae bacterium
CTGCACGACAACACCATCCACCCCCTTTCACACCCCCGGCCGGCGGCCCGCCCCAGCACAGGACCGCCGGCCGGACCGCTGACCACCCCAACACGGCAAGACCCCCGCCACGCGGCGCAGGCGGGCACAAGCGGGCGCTGATACCCGACCGACCGCCAGAGGAGGGTTCGGCAATGAAGCGGCTCGTTTGCGCGGCGCTCGTAAGCATTGTGTGCCTTGTGCTGATTGCGCGCCGGGAGGACATCCGGCGATTCCGCGAGAAGCACAACATTTAAATTCGACTCGATCAGATCGGCTCACGTAACGGCCGCCAGGACTGTGGTCCCGGCGGCCGCCTTGGTTTTCTGACCTAGGTACTCATCTGCCCAGGCCAGGTGCCATTCGGGCCGTTGCCGGGTGCCTTTGGTCCCTGTCTGACTTCTAGCCGGAAAGCCGACGCTTGGGTTGAGCGACCAACCGGGCCGAACGTGCCCCGCAGCTCATCAACGAAGGAAGTGGTTCTCGATGACGAACACGATTCGGCCAAGGCGGATTGCAGCGCAGCCGGCTGCAGGTGAGCCCGGGCCTGGTGAGCTGAGCGAGATGTCAGCCCGGGATAAGCAGAAGGCACGCGCACTTGGCCTGACGTCGGCGACCGGGCTGGTCATCGGCAGCGTGATCGGCACAGGCGTCTTCCTGATGCCGGCGGTGCTGGCCGGCGCTGGGACTTCATCGCTGGCAGTGCTCGCGGTGATCGCCGTCGGCGCGATGCTACTTGCCGTCTTGTTCGGCCAGCTGACGAAGCGGATACCGAATTCAGACGGCGGCCTTTACGCCTATGCCAGGCACGAGTTCGGCGACTTCGCCGGCTACCTGACCGGCTGGTGCTACTGGATTCAGGCCTGGGCCGGCAACGCCGCGATCGTCTCGGCCTGGGTTCTCTATGTTGACGCCTTGTTCGGGATCAAGCCGTCAGGCATCGGCAACTGGGGCATCGCCCTGATCGGACTGTGGGTTCCGGCGGCGCTAAACCTGGCCGGAGTTCGCCAGATGGCTTGGTTCCAGAACCTCACCGTCATACTGAAGTTCCTGCCGCTTCTGTTCATCGCCGTCGTCGGCTGGTTCTTCATCCACGCCAGTAACTTCGGCGCCTTCAACGCTTCCGGCGGCAGCCTGTACACGGCGATCGGCATCGCTGCCGGCGTCGCGCTGTTCTCCTTCATCGGCGTGGAGGTGGCGGCCATCACTGCCAAGCGGGTGCACAACCCGCGTAAGAACGTGGGCCGCGCCTCCATGCTCGGGACCGCGGCCAGCGCCATCCTGTACGTCCTGGTGTCCGCGGCGATCATGGGCCTGGTTCCGCATCACGCCCTGGTCAACAACCCGGCACCATTCGTCACCGCGTTCCAGGTGATCTTCACTCACGGTGCCTGGGCAGGCAAGCTTGTCGCAGCCCTGGCCGTCGCGTCAGGCATCGGGGCCCTGAACGGCTGGACCCTGGTCACTGCCGAGGTGTCCCGCGCCGTCGCGCAAGACGGCCTGTTCCCGAAGGCCTTCGCATGGTCTGACCGCAAGGACTCGGCCTGGTTCAGCATCGTGCTGGCGGCTTTGCTGCCATCGGCGCTGATGCTGTGGAGCTACACCACCGCCACCGGGCTCAAGGTCTTCACCGAACTGGTCGACCTGACCGTGGTTACCGTCGCCATCCCGTACCTGTTCTCGGCGTGCGCGCAACTCGCCTACCTGGCGTCGCGCAACCGCCGGGTGCAGGGCTGGGTGCTCGCCCGTGACCTGTCGATCGCAGGAGCCAGCGTGCTGTTCTCACTGTGGGTTACCTTCGCAGCCGGCTACCAGGCCGTTTACCAGGCGCTGGTGATCGTACTTGTCGGCATCGTGCTCTACGCGTTCGTCAGCGCCCGGCGCGGCAGCGTTTCCACGCCGGCATCGGAACCGGCCACTGAGCCATAACCGGACCGTCTGGCCGGCGGCCTGGCTCGTCCCCGCCGGCCAGACCCGCAAGCACCCTCTACTAGCGCTCGGAGACACCGTGATGAGTTTCAACGTCCAGTCCGAAGTAGGCAAGCTCCGCCAGGCGATCGTCCACCGCCCCGGCCTTGAGCTGTCCCGCTTGACCCCACAGAACATCGGAAGCCTGCTTTTCGACGACGTCATGTGGGCCAAGAAGGCCAAGGAAGAGCACGACGCCTTCGCCGAAGCTCTCAGGGACAAGGGCGTGACCGTGCACTATTACGGACAGCTGCTTGCCGAAACGCTCTACCTGGCCGACGGACGCGCCTTCGTCCTGGACCGGGTCTGCACGCCCGAGATCCTCGGCCCGAATCTCGTCGCCCCGGTACGCAAGCTGTTCGACGACCTCGACGGGCATGAACTTGCTCAATACCTGGTGGGCGGCGTCCTCAAGGCAGACCTGCATCCAGGAAGGCTGCAGAGCCTCAGATGGGACCTGCTGCGGGCTGATGATTTCGTCCTGCCGCCGCTGCCTAACCATCTCTTCCAGCGTGACAATTCGTGCTGGATCTACGGCGGCGTATCGATCAACCCGATGGCCAAGCCAGCCCGGCAGCGCGAGACCTTGCACAGCCGGGCCATCTATCGCTACCACCCGATGTTCGCAGGCGCCGATTTCGTCCGCTATTACGGCGACGACGATGCCGGCCACCTGCCCGCGACCGTGGAAGGCGGCGACGTTCACGTGCTCGGCAACGGAGCCGTGATGATCGGGATGGGCGAGCGGACTTCTCCGATGGCCGTCGAGATACTCACCCAGGCGCTGCTGGCAAGCGGCCAGGCCAGCACCGTGATCGCAATCGAGCTTCCCGCCACCAGGGCCATGATGCACCTGGACACGGTAATGACCATGATCGACCGCAGCACGTTCGTCCTCTACCCGTATCTCGACCGGCATTTGCGATCCTGGACTCTCCAGGCTGGCCCTGGCGAGACCGGTCTTACCGTCACCAGGAACCACAATTTGTGGAACACCCTGGCCGAAGTCCTCGGCGTCGACAAAGTCACTGTGCTGACCACCAACGAGGACATCAGGGCCGCCGAGCGCGAGCAATGGGACGACGGAACCAACTACCTGGCCGTCGCTCCAGGCGTGATCTTCGGATACGAGCGAAACGTGCCCACCAACACGATGCTCCGCAAGCACGGCATCGAGGTCGTCACCGTCGCAGGCAGCGAGCTTGGCCGCGGTCGCGGCGGGCCGCGGTGCATGACCTGTCCCATCGAGCGA
>DATJLT010000202.1:0-3753 GCA_035509195.1 Streptosporangiaceae bacterium
GCTTTCATCGGCAAGGCTGCTGTCCTCGAAGTCGGAAGGCCTGACACCCAGGATGACTTCCCGGCCGAAGTAGCCAGCCAGCGCGGGACGGTCCTGCAGCAGTTGCTCGGTAACCGGGACCCGATAGCCCGCGAACGTGACATAGGGGCCATCGTCACGAGCGAGTTCGGCCGCGACGAAGTTCATCGCCGGCGAGCCGATGAAGCCGGCCACGAACAGATTCACCGGCGAGTTGAACAGCGTCTGCGGGCTGTCGACCTGCTGCAACTTGCCGTCCCTCAGCACGCAGACGCGCTGCCCGAGCGTCATCGCCTCAACCTGGTCGTGAGTGACGTACACGGTGGTCACGCCGAGTCGCTCGTGCAACTGTGACAGCGACGCGCGCATTGACACGCGCAGCTTGGCGTCCAGGTTCGACAGCGGTTCGTCCATCAGGAACGCCTGCGGCTCCCGCACGATCGCGCGCCCCATCGCGACCCGCTGCCGCTGCCCGCCGGACAGCGCGGCGGGCTTGCGCTTCAGGTAGTCCTCGAGGCCGAGCAGCCTGGCGACGTCGGCGACCCGCACCTTGATCTGGTCCTTTGGGGTCCTCCGCTGCTGCAGGCCGAAGGCGAGGTTCTGCTCCACGGTCATGTGCGGGTAGAGCGCGTAGTTCTGGAACACCATCGCGATGTCGCGGTCCTTCGGCGGCAGGTCGTTGACCACCCGGCCGCCGATCGAGATCGTGCCGCCGGTGATTTCCTCGAGTCCGGCAATCGATCGCAGCGCGGTCGACTTGCCGCACCCCGAAGGCCCGACAAGCACCATGAACTCGCCGTCGGCGATTTCAAGGTTCAGGCCGTCGATGCCCTTGACCCCGCCCGGATAGACCTTGTCGACCTGATCAAGAAGGATCTGCGCCATCGTCCGCTCCGCTACCTCACTGTGCTCGGCTACTCCTCAGTTCGCCCTCCTAGTGTGCTTGCGTCCCACTAGTTTTGTCACGAGTGGATTGCACCCCAACCTGATCGGCGGTCCACGAGCGCGGTAGTGGGCTGACCCATCAAACCAGGGTTTGGTGGTGCGTGCACCCCGTCAAACCTGGGTTTGGTGTTGGCCGGCCGGGGCGGCCGGGGCCGGCAGGCCGCCGGGCGGGCTAGTCGCCTAGGTCCACGATCGCGGCTACCGGGCCGCCGCCGTCTGGACCCTGATGCGCGGCCGACACGGACACGAACACGGCCGGATCTCCGGTAACAGAAGCCGCCACTCCGCCTACGCAAGCCTTGATCTGGCGGTGCCAGTGCACATCAGAGTCGTCGAGCATAGCGTTGCGGCGACCCCGCACCTGCCCGTCCTGGCTGGCTTCGCACTTGAGGAACACGTTGACCAGCCGGCCATCAAGGTCAGCAGGATGCGGTCGTGCGGGCAGAGACAAACCCGCGTCCTTGATCGCCGCCCAGATCCCGTCGGAATCGAGCGCGTCGCGCATCACCGAGTGCCCGATACGGTACCGGCCGCCGATGCCGCGCGCATTGCCAGCGACGACGACCTGCGCCTGGTCGAGTTCCACCCCCGACGAACACGATGCCACCGAGGAGTACAGGGACCGGTTGTGCAGGACATCGGCGTCCGACGGCATCGGGATCTCGCCAAGCGCGACCGCGATGCCCAGCGCGGTACAGCCGTTGGACAGGTCCATGGACTCGTGCGTGTTCTCTGTCCACACGGTCTGGCCACGGCTCTTGGCGTCCGAAATAGTATGAATGGTCAGCAGCGGCGTCTTCGTCTGCACGTAATGCACGTCGGCCGGGTCGGTGATGCCAGCCCGCTCCATCGCGACCCGCGCGGCGTCGGCGACCTTCGTGATCATCGTCGTGCGGCCGATGTCCTCTGGCAGCAGTTTCTCGCTCATCGCGAACCCGACCGTCAGCCTCGGCTCGTCAGTAGCCGGAGCAGAAGCGGCGGGCACCGTCGCGAAGATCGTCGCGTGCGGGCTTATCACCCCGTCGGTGCCGCCCGACCACACGATAGGGATCTGCTTCACCTCGGCGGCCGAGCGCGTCCCGCGTGCCACAAGAACCTCGCGGAACGCGCGGTCGGCGAGGATCCTGGTGTAATCGTTGACCCCGCCGTTGCCCTCGGTCTTGCCGATGACCGCGATGACCCGGTCCGCCTCGATCACCCCGTGATCGATCAGTTGCGCCAGTTCGCTGGCGTCGGAGACGCTATGCAGCGGTACCTTGCGTACTTCGATGGGCTCGGGCACGGGCGGTCACTCCTCCGTAGTCGAAGCGAGCCAGGCACGGATCGCGTCGCCGTGCTGGTTGAGCGTGGGCGGTGGCAGGTGCGATGACCGGCCGCCCGAGTCGAACCGCAGCGGCGGCCCCGGCAGCGTGACCTGGCCGAGCGCGGCGTGCTCGACCTCGACAAGCAGTCCCTGCGACCGGGTCTGCTCCCAGGTATAGACCTCTTCGAGGTCACGGACCTTCCCCGCCGGTATCCCCAGCGCATCGAGCCTGGCAAGCACCTCGGAGGAAGAAAGCAAGGCAAACGCCTTGGACACCGCGGCATTGACCGCGTCGTGATCGGCAACCCTGGAACGGTTCAGTGCCCACCGCGGCCGGTCAAGCCCGAAGACCGGCGCGAACTTCTGCCAGAGCGCGTCGTTGGCCACGCCGATCTGCACGAAGCCGTCCGCCGTGCGGTAGAGCCCGTAAGGGCAGATCGACGGGTGGAAGTTCCCCGTCTGGTGCGGCACCTCGCCAGCGACCGTATACCTGGTGCCGTAGTACGCGTGCGCCCCGACGATGGCAGCGAGCAGACTGGTCCTCACGACCTGGCCAAGCCCGGTCAGCGACCGCTCGTGCAGCGCCGCTACCACGCCGAACGCCCCGTACATGCCGGCCATCACGTCGCCGACCGGCAGTCCTGATCGCATTGGCTGATCAGGAGAGGTGCCGGTGACCGACATCAGGCCGCCTTCGCCCTGCGCGATCTGGTCATAGCCTGGGCGATTGCCTTCCGGGCCGTCGTGGCCGAACCCGGTGATCGACAAGATGACCAGCCTGGGGTTCAGTTCATGCAGCCGGGCAACGCCGAATCCGAGCCGGTCGAGCACGCCCGGCCTGAAGTTCTCGATCAGCACGTCAGCCCGCCGCACCAGCCCGGTCAGCACGTCCTTGCCGTCGTCGCATTTCAGGTCGAGCGCAATGGACTCCTTGTTCCTGTTGCAGCTCAGGAAGTAGGTAGAGTACTCCGCGCCGTCGCTGCCTGTGACGAACGGCGGTCCCCAGCCTCTCGTCTCGTCGCCGTCAGGCGCCTCGACCTTGATCACCCGTGCGCCCAGGTCGCCGAGCATCATCGCAGCGTGCGGCCCGGCCAGCGCCCGCGTCAGGTCAACGACCAGCACCCCGGCGAGCGGCCCGTCCCCGCTCACAACCAGTCCACTTCAGCGGAAGCAGTTCCTGACAGCCGCGGATAACCCGGCCCGCGATCAAAGAACGGCTCGCGCGGAGGACGTTCCGACCTCATTGTTTTCCGCAAATAAACAGTCCCCTTACTGTCCGCGACCGGCTGGTCGCCGACTAGCTCGATCATGACGCCGTAGTCGCGTGCGGCCCCGTCAACTGACACCTTGCCGTGCGCGACATCGCGCACGACCGAGTCCGCCGGACGGTCGAGCGGGTCTCCCCAGCCGCCTCCGCCCGTGGTCCTGATCCTGATCAGCGTCCCAGCGGGGACGAACTCGGCGTCGGCGAGCGGTTCGGCGCCTGC
>DATJLT010000203.1:0-10912 GCA_035509195.1 Streptosporangiaceae bacterium
CGCCGTAAATGGCACCTAAATTTGCGCACGAATTCAACTCCGCACCCCGCCCGCGCGCAAGCAACCCTCACGCTGGCACGACGCAGGGGTCAAGGTTACGAAGCCGACCAGAAGGCCAGGCCGCCGAACGACCAGGCATGATGCGCGCGGGCCGACCCCAGCCAACATCAAATGGGTGTTCGGTGGTGCGTGCACCCCCATCAAACGGGGGTTCGGCGTTGACCGGGCCAGTCGGGCCTGGCGGACCACCGGGGCCGGCGGGGGCACGGTGCCGGGGCGGGCAGCATCGGTGGCCCCGCGTTGCTGCTGGCGGGGTGGATCTAACCGCAACGGTGGTCATCTGATGCTGCCCGGGCGACATCGCTGGGGCCTTGTTGTTGTAGCCGGGGCCGGGCGGGCAGCATCGCTGGCTACTTGATGCTGCTGGCCGGGGCCGGGCCGGGGCCGGGCCGGGCCGGGCCGGGCCTGGCCGGGATCGGGGCCGGGCGGGCGCTGGTGATGGCGCGGGGGTTGCGGGGATGGACGCTAGACTTCGCCGGCGGGGGTCGGCTACTGGGTGGTGACTTGGCCGTCGTGGAGGCGGAGGTGACGGTCCGCCGTTGCGGCTAGGTCCGAATCGTGGGTGGCGATGACGATGGTCATGCCGTTTTCCTCGCGCAGGCTAAGTAGCAGCTTGACGATCTCGGCGCCGGTGGCTGAGTCGAGGTTGCCTGTTGGCTCGTCGGCGAGCAGCAGGCGGGGCGAGCCGATCAGGGCGCGGGCGATCCCGACCCGCTGCTGCTCGCCTCCTGACAGCAGGGATGGCAGTGATCGTTCCCGGCCGGCCAGGCCGACCTGGGCGAGCAGTTCCCCTGCCCTGCTGACCTTGTCGTAGGCGGTGCGGTACGGCAGTACCGGCGCGAGCACGTTGTCGAGTGCGGTCAGGGCAGGCAGCAGGTTGTAGCGCTGGAACACGAAGCCGATGCTCCTGCGGTAGTCGGCGAGCTGGTTGCGGGAAAGGCCGGTCAGCTTCTGCCCGTCGACCTCGATCTCGCCTTCGTCCGGCCGGTCAATGGCGCCGATGAGGTTGAGCAGCGTCGACTTGCCCGAGCCAGAGGGCCCGGTAATGGCCAGCACCGTGCCAGGCTCAATGGTCAGGCTTACGTCGCGGACCGCGCTGAGCTGCCGGCCGCCGCCCAGAGGAAAGGTCTTGCTGACGTCGGCAACGCGGACAAGGGCACCTGTTTCGGTCACGATCACTCCTCTGCGAGGGCAGCAGGGCCGGCCAGCCGCCCGAGCAGCCGAGCGGGCAACGCGGCGGCCAGCGTCGCGATCAGCGTGCCTGCGACGGCGGCGAGCACCGCTGCCGTGATGAGCTCGGCGTGCAGCGTGCCAGCGAACACCGCCGCGAGCGTGAGTCCCGCCGCGGCGCCCGCGACGGAACCGGTTATTCCCATCCAGGCACCCTCCAAGGTCACTAGCCGGCTGAGCGTAGCCTCACGCCAGCCGATCGCGCGGAGCGTCGCGAACTCGGTGACACGTTCGCGGATGTTCAGGTAGAGCACGTCGGCGACGGCGGCCGCGCCGATGAGAACCGTGACGATGGCCGAGATGTAGTCGACCCGCCTGGCCGAGACGGCGATCGCGTCGCCGAGCAAGGTGCCAACGACCTGGCCACGGAAAGCCAGCGTGAACGCCAGCAAAAGGGTCAGCGCACAGATCCCGATGGCCAGGCTGAGCGCGCCGAGCAGGCTGCGGCCGGGTGTCCTGCGCAGGTTGGTCAGCGCCAGGCCGGGCACCGTACTCGGCGCGTGCGCGCGCCGGCTCGGCAGCACAGCAGGCCGTACCGCGGCGGCCGGCCGCGACCTGGCGGCTCGCATCGCCGGGGCAAGGCCGGCCAGCAGCGTCAGCACGGTCGCGACCGGCACGGCCAGGGCCGCACGAGCGGGCGAGGCGGCGAAGCCGAAGGCGGCAGACAGCGGGAGCGCGAGCAGCGCGCCCGCGACGCTCGCGACCAGGCCGACGAGTCCCACTTCGGCGAGGACGGCAGCGAACAGCTTGCCGCTCCGCCAGCCGACGCAAGAGAGCACTCCAAGCTCGGTGCGCCTGGCCAGGACCGCGGCTGACGCCGCGTTCCCGACGAGCAGCGCGCAGACCGCGAGGATGAGCAAGAACAGCAGCACGCTGGTTCGGTCCACGGCGTCGAGTATGAGGACGGCGACGCCCTTCTTCGACCAGTCCTCGCGCAGCAGAAGGGCCGGACGGCCGAACTTGCCCGCAGGAAGCAGCACCTTTTGCGGCGCGGGCGAGGAGCCGAGCGTGATGTCGACATCGAGCCCTGTGGTGGTCTCGATCTGGGTAGCGACCGCGTTGACGCGGGCACGGGACAGCGCGCCGACGCCGTGGACTCCGGCTACCCTGACCCGGATGACGCTGATCGGCTTCTTCGAGATAGCACGCGGAAATTGGCCGCTCAATTCTGAAAGTGCGGAAAGCGTGGTCAGCATGAGCGGCGGCGGCTGCAGGTAGCCGCCGAGGTTGCTGCTTGGCAGCAGGTCCTGGCCGCGGAGCGCGCGGTTCGCCGCCGCGTTGCCAGGCGCGGCGACCGGCGGCGCGTAAGTCTCAAGCGGTACGGCGGACAGGGCGCTGAAGCCGGGAAGCTTCGCCGGGTTGAACTCGCCTACGGCGTGCAGCACGGGAGCCGCGCGCTCGCCTGACCGGGTGGCGAAGGCGTGGACGGTGAGCTTGCGGAACTGGACGTCGGCGGCGGGGAGCGGCGCGGGCAGGTATCCGTTCTGGTAAAGGGCGCCGGCCCAGATCGACTGCGGGTTGTCTACCGTCTTCGGCCGCAGTAAACCGGTGCGGGTGACCGAGTAGCCGACCGGCCCTGGCGTCCAGATCGAGTCGAGACTGCCTGCGCCCTGGCTGCTCGGCGCCGCCGTGCGGATATCCGCCAGCAGGGCTTGGTAGGCGGTGGCAGCGGTGACGGTCTTGCCGCCGACGAGCGTGCCTTTCGCAGCGCCGAACCGCTGCTGCGCGGTGGCCGGGGTGAGCGGAGCGCGGAGCACCTCGGCTGCCGCGCTCGCGGGCAGCCGCCAGATCGTCTGCTCAAGTTGCTGGTCAATGTAGGAGGTGACAGGCGAAAGCACGGGGAGCGATTCGCCTGGGACGCCGCCCTCGTCGACCGGCGTGAGCTTGTCGCCGGCGCGCAGGTAACGACCGGACACCATGGCCTTGCTCAGCCCGACGAGCCTGGCCTCAGCGGACGGATCAATCGCGGCGAGCAGCAGCGGGAACGACCACTGCGTGACCACGGCGGGCGAGTTTCCGCCGGTAGCCGGGGAGTAACAGCCGACGAAGGTGCGGACGCTGACCGCGAAGGGACCTGAACCTTTCTGCGTCCCGGCGTACTCGCAAACAGGGACGTGGCGACCGCCGACGTTTTCCGTGGTCGTGATGCCGTTGGGACCGATCTGGAGCGGAGTGCTCAGCGTTCCCTTGGTGACGTAAGCGAAGCCGCTCGCGTCGCGCGCGCGGGAAAGCCCCCGGTCATAGACCCAGGTGTTGTCGACACGGTACAGCGCCCTTGGCGAGGAGCCGAGGCTGCTCGGGATCGTGAGGGTGACGGTCACGCGGGGGACGATGTAGCCGATCATGGCGATGGGGGCGGCGACCTCAACCCCTGGCAAGCGCGCGATCTCGTGGTATTGCCTCATCGAGATGCCGCCGAAAATGCCCGACAGGTAATTCGGCCTGACCAGTCCTTTCTTGCGCTCAAGTTCGGTCGTCGAGCCCTTGGGCCTGACCAGGATGTCGTAAGCGGAACGGTAGTTGCGGCCAACCGTGCCGACCGTGCGGAGCTGAGTGGTGCGGGCGGCTCCGGTAAGAACTACGAAGCTGGCCGTGGCCACGAGAATGCCGATCATCAAGGCAATGGTCCGCCCGGCCTGGTGACGCAGCCGTCCCCGCAGGTACCGGTTCATGATCACCTCATCGTGGTCGGGCAGGCTCGGTGGGCCGGAGGTCACGTTAACGGAATTATCTCGCGCCGGCGACCTCCCCGGCACCCGCCACCCCGAGTCCCTTAATTTAAACAAATCGCCCATATTGCCGAACCCACCCGCATCGATGGCCACCCGTTGCGGTCAGATGACAGCCGCTTACCGCAACGGTGGAACTCTGATGCTGCTGCAACAGCATCAGAGTTCCACCGTTGTCCTTGGTTAATGACCTGGCCACAGCATCGGAGGGCCAACGATGCGGTATGCGGAGGTGATTCTGGCCTAGCCCGGAGGGACAGCGGGGAGCTACCTCACGACGCAGCCGGTGCTCTGCCCGTGCAGCGGGAAGGCAGCAGCCAGTGCCCGGGCGATGTCATGTCCCCTGGCGATGTAGCCCTGCGAGGTGAAGTGGATGCCGTCGCTGATGTACCAGTCCTGGTGCACGACCGAGGCCCAGTCGTAGATCCGCATGTTCGGGTACCTGGAGCAGGCGTGCAGCAGGGCTTCGTCCCACAACTCCATGTTGGCTTCGGCATACGGCCCGCCGTCAAGCAACGACCGCACGTTCACCCACATCACTGGCTCGCCTCGGGTAACCGACATCATCTCGGCGATCCTTGCCGCCCGGCTGACGGAGGAACCGATAGCGACGTTAGCCGTGTCGTTGGTGCCGAGCGCGATGACCCAGCAGCCGCTGTACCCGGAGCGGACCAGGTTCCTGGCGACGTTGTAGCCGTTGGTCTGGCCGGGTAGGACCTCGACGATCGAGCGCGCCCCTGAAATCTCGGTGATCACGTGCTTGACGCCGACGTCGTGGTACTGCGCCTGCAGGCGCAGCGCGGCGTCAGGTATGTAGTCGGTCATGATCATGCCCTCGGAGGTGGAGTCGCCGATGTGCACGACCGAGGTGCAGGAGGTCAGCGGCTTCGACGCCGTCGAAGGCGCTGATGACCCGGCGAGCGGAGTAAGGCCGGTGATCGCCGGCGCCGCGCCAGGTCGCGGCCGCACCGAGACTTCAGATGGCGCTGAAGGAACGAACGCGACCGCCGGCCGCGTGGCGGTACCAGGACCGCTGGCGCTCGCCGAGCCGGAGAACGGCACGAGTCCGGCAAGGCCCACGCAGGCCACGGCGACTACGCCCGCCATGCTGGTCGTCGCGATCATGGCGCGGCTCCGCAGGTAAGGCCGCCAGCCGCTCGACCTGATCAAGGCCAGTTGCTTCCCGATCGCCCCGCGCCGCACGGGTTCCTCGACGAACTTCCATGACAGCGCCGCGAGCGCGATGCTCACCGCGACCTGGATAGCGGCGCGCGGCAGGTCCTCGGTGCTGTTCGCCGGAGAGGAAAGCACGATCACCGGGTAATGCCACAAGTAAATCCCGTAAGAACGGACGCCGAGCCAGCGCAGCGGCGCCCACGCCAGCACCCGCCCGACCAGGCTGCCGGGAACGGCGCCTGCGGCCAGAATCGCGGCCGTCGCCACCGAGAGCACGGCGAGCCCGCCTTTGTAGATGAACGGCGAGTACTGACCCACCCGCGCGATCATGAAGAACACGACCGCGAGCCCGCCCGCCGCCGCGACGTCGACCGCCCACACCCGGCGCTTTAGCTTGGCCCCTTCACGGCTCGGCCAGATCATGGCAAGCGCGGCCCCGACCAGCAGCCCGCAGGCACGCGTATCGGTCCCCTCGTATATGCGGGTCGGATCGAGCCCGGGCTGGTAGAGCAGGAACATCAGCAACGCGGAGCCGGCGGCGAGCACCAGCGAGGGAATGGCCAGCCATTTCACTGACTTCATGCCAAGCCGTCGCAGCAACAGCAACGCCAGCAGCAGCAGCCAGGGCCAAAGCAGGTAAAACTGCTCCTCCACCGCTAGCGACCACAAGTGATCGAGCGGCTGCGGCGGCGCGAACCGCGCGAAATACGACTGGTTCTTAATGATGAGGTACCAGTTGCTTGTGTAGGTGAGCGCGGCGAGCACCGGCCCGCGCAGGCTGGCCAGCCTGGACCGGTCCACGATCGTCACCCAGGCGGTCACGACCGCCAGCATCACGAACAAGGCGGGCAGCAGCCGGCGCGCCCGGCGCACCCAGAACTGCCGCAGCTTGATCCGCCCTCCGGCGACCCACTGCGCCAGCAGCAAATCGGTGATCAGATAGCCGCTCAGCGTGAAGAACACGGCCACGCCGAGCAGGCCGCCAGGCGCCCAGCCGAACTGCTCGTGATAGGCGATAACGGCCAGCACGGCGATCGCCCGCAGGCCGTCAAGCCCCGGCATGTAGCGCTGGCCGCTTCCCTGTGGCTCGGGCACGCTCGCCCCCCTTTCCGCGAGCCAAACACCTCATAGCCAAACCAATGCGCCTCAGTCAACCACATTGACCCGCATCAAGCCCTTAACTCTCGATCACGCCCGCCAGCACAGGCCGGCGAGCGCGCGTGACCTGGCGACCTGCGCCCGGCCGGTAAAGTGCCGGGGGCGACAGGTACTGTTTGGACATGATTGCGGGGCCGCGTCTTCGCCAGGTGGCGGTCGTCGCTGCCAACCTTGATGACACCGCCAGGCAACTTCGGGAGACTTTCGGCTGGACTCAGCCGTTCCGCGACCCAGGCGTCGGCCAGTTCGGCCTCGCGAATTCCGTGTTCGCCGCCGGGGACACGTTCGTGGAGATCGTCACGCCGGTACGGGCAGGGACCACGGCCGGCCGGTACCTGGAGACCCGAGGCGGTGACAGCGGCTACATGGCGCTCTTCCAGGTACCCGACCTGAAAGAAGCCCGCGACCGGGCGGTCTCCGCCGGCGTCAGGATAGTGTGGTCCGCCGATCTCCCTGATATCGCAGGCAGGCACCTGCACCCTAAGGACGTTCCTGGCGCGATCGTCTCGCTCGACTGGGCTGAGCCGCCCGAGTCATGGCACTGGGCGGGCCCGGACTGGACCGGGCACGCTCCGCCGCACCCGCCAGGGGGCCTGTCGGGTCTAACGATCGAGGTAGCCCATCCCGTCCGGGTGGCCGCGCGGTGGGCCGAGGTGCTGGGACTGGCGGTGACCAGCGACGGCGGAGCCCCGGTTGTCCGCATGAAAGAAGCCGGGCAGCAGATACGTTTCCTGCCGGTCGCCCCTGGTCGAGGTGAAGGCATTACAGAGGTCAGGCTCACCACAGAACGCGAAGTGCCGCCCGCGCGGATCGCCGGCGTGCGGTTCGTATCAAAGGCGCTTGCACCAGGAGGCGAAGCGGCGTGACCCAGCTCGACACGGGAACCGATGATCTGCTGGCCGAGGTCAACGACGGCGTAGCGGTTCTCACCATGAACCGCCCGGATCGCAGGAACGCGATGTCCGAGGCGATGATGGCGGCCATGGAACAGGTACTCGCCGATGTCGAGGTCGACGACGCGGTCGGCTGCGTGGTGCTCACCGGCGCCGGCGGCGCTTTCTGCGCGGGCGGCGACGTGAAAGCGATGGCCGAGCGCCCGGCCGGCGGCCCGGGAGCCTCCATGGACGCCGCCATCCACAGGCAGCGGCTCAGGCAGCGCGCGACCAGCGGCCGGCTTTGGCAGATGCCCAAACCGACGATCGCCGCGATCAGCGGACCCGCCGCCGGCGCCGGCCTGTCACTGGCACTGGCTTGCGATCTGCGATACGCCGTCGAAGGGGCGGTGCTCACGACCGCGTTCGCCAGGGTCGCCTTTTCTGGCGATTACGGCGGTACCTGGTTCCTCACCCGGCTGGTTGGCAGCTCCAAGGCCAGGGAGCTTTACTACTTCTCCGACCGGCTGTCCGCCGAAGAGGCCGAGCGCCTCGGGATCATCAACGCGGTATTCCCTGCCGCGAGCTTCGATGACGAGGTCAGGCGACGGGCTAGCCGGCTGGCCGGGGGACCAAGGCTGGCCTACCGCTACATGAAGGAAAACCTCAACCGGGCCGTCAACGGCGAGCTCGGCGAGTGCATGGATCTCGAGGTCACCCATCACATCCGCACCGGGCTGACCGACGATCATCGCCAGGCAGCCAAAGCCTTCGCCGAGCGCCGCGAGCCCCGTTTCACCGGCCACTGAGCCAGCCGCGAGGATCAGGTGTAGCGGAACTTGCTTGCGGTGCTTGTCGCGCTGCTTGTCCCGCCGGTGGCGGTCACCGTGACGTGCACGGTACCTGAGCCTGACGGGGACACGACCGTGATCTCGGTCGAGGACACGACCTTGACCTTGGTTCCCTTCTTCTTGCCGAAGAAGACGGCCGTCGTTCCCTTGAAGTTCTTGCCGCGGATCGTGACCTTCGTGCCGCCCTTGTGCGAGCCAGAAGAGGGCTTGACCGAGGTGACCGACGGCGCGGGCACGACCTCGCCGGTCGTCGGGTCCAGGATCAGGGGCGTGTCGTGCGGCTTGACGCTGAAGTCAAGCAGGCCGTTAGCGGCATCGATGGGCGTGGAGACGGCGTCGTAACTTCCGGCGATCCTCTTGTCATTCAGCCAGTTGTCCTCGATGAAGGACAGCACGGAGTCGGTGGTCGTCTGGACGTGGCTGACGTAGTTCTGTCGCGTCCACGGCGAGATCACCAGCATCGGCAGGCGAGCGCCGAAGCCGCATCGGTCGTTCCTCGTGCCGACGGTGATCGCGACCGACGAGCACATCGAGGTGTCGAGCGACGGGTCATCTGAGCCGCTGACGATCGGCGGTGCCTGCTGGTCGTACCAGCCGTCGGAGTCGTCGTAGGTGACAACGATCGCCGTCGATGACCAGTCTGGTGCCTTCTCGATCGAGTTGATCGTGTTCACCAGCCAGTGCTGCTCATCGAGCGGGTCGGAGTAGCCGGCGTGGCCATCCTCGTAAGCGGGCGCCTTGAGGAAACTGACCGACGGCATGTTCCCGTCCTTGAGCGTCAGGAAGAAGTCTGAGATGTCGTAGTTGTGATTGGCCTGGTCGGTCTTGCCGATCATGGCCTCGGACGATGGCGGGAGGTGTTTCGGGTTCGAGGTCGACTTGTAATACTGGAACGGGTCGTGGTGCGGCACGTAGTCAAGTACCTCTTGCTTCGCGATGTTCTCGTGCTCGCTGCCGCATACCGCGTAGCCGGCCTTGTTAGTGCCGGTCGGCTTGAAGCCGCCCTGGAACCAGCCCCACGTGACGTGCGCGTTGTTCAGCAGGTTCCCGACGTTCTGACCGGTCATGACGCCGACGGGGCTGGTCGAGGTGTGACTGGAGTCCGAGCAGTTGTCGTAAGCGGGGTCGAGGTCGTTGTACACGGTGCCCACGCCGCCGCCATCAGGAGATCCGATGTAGCCGGGATCGCTGACCATGTCCCCGGTTGCCGGGTTGACCGCGTAGCCGCCGCCCGTGTTGCCTGAGATCAGGTTCAGCGCGCCGGGGGTCGAGGGGCCGAACTGCGGGTCGAAGTTGTTGTCGCTCATCGCGTAGTTCTGCGCGTAATTCCAGAGCCCGGTGACCGTATTACCGTCGAAGTAGTCCATGACCAGGCCGGGAGCCTCATAGAGCGGCGGCGATCCCGTGCACGTGTCGTGGGCGGTGTACTGGACGAACATGTCCATCTTCAGGTCGTCGAATGCCAGTTGCTCAGGCTCGTACTGGTGGTCCTGGTCGCAGGTCATCGCCTCAGAAGGCGACAGCCGTTCCGGCTTGAACAAGTTGGGATTGTCGGTCAGGAGCCCCTGGTTCAGGTTGTTGACCTTGGGCGTGCCTGCCTTCGCGTGGAAGGGCGACCCGTTCTTGTTCGTGGCGTCAGGGTAGGTGCCGAAGTAGTGATCGAAAGAGATGTTCTCGTCGAAGATCACCACGAGATGCTTGACCGGCGTGGCGGCCGACGATGCTGGCCGGTAGACCGCGGCGGAGACGGGTACCGCGTCGGAGTGCCCGGCCGGCCTCTGGCTGGCCTGGGAGGCCGCGCTTACGGTTACCGTGAGCCCGGCGGCGGCCAGCCCGAGTACCGCGACCACCGCATAGTGCCTGCGCCGTAGCCGAGCCATTCTCATCGTGCCCTCCCGCTGCGAAGATCCAGGCCGTACGAAAGGATTGTGTCATGACATTCGCGGCAAACCGAGAGTTTGGCGCCGCGAAATGACCGAAAAGGTCAGCCCGCCCTGCGGAGCACCGGCGGAGGCAGCCTAGGTCAGGGCGCCGATCAGGTACGCGATGAGGATGACGGCGAACACATAAAGAAGGTAGAGGTTCACGTCTCCCGACTGGACCGGCCTGACGAAGTCGGCCAGCCACTCGACCGCCCTGATGACCGGCCGGTACAGGTAACGCTCGAAGACAGGAGTCACTTCCGACTCGTAGTGCACGGGCCCCGACCGTCCGGCAGGATCGTCTGAAGCGCGGCGCAGCGAGACAGAGGGCCGGTAAAGGGCGTCGAAGGTGACCCGAGTCGGGGCGGAGAAGGTCATCGCCGAGTACTGCATGCGCGGCTTGAACGTGACCATGCCGCCATCCCAGACGGGAGCCGCAAGCGACACAGAACGCGGCCGCCCGGCGAGGTAGATCAGCACGGGCACGGCCGTCACGGCGACGAGGAACACCGCCAGGTATGTGGGCGAGAACCCGGAGAAGTCGGTGTGAGCCGGGATGACGGTGAGGTTGCCTGGCAGCAGCACGGGCCGCAAGTTCACGCCGGTGACCGAGCCGACCGCGCGGGACAGGGCAAGCAGCACCGCAGGCGCGCCGATCGCCAGCCCCGCGCAGCACACGGCGAGCAGTCCTGGTCCGAGCACAGGCTGGCCACGTTCTGAAGCCTCGGCCGCCTGCCTGGTGCGCGGCATGCCGAGGAACGGGATGCCGAACCCGCGCACGAACGCGTAGATCGCCAGCCCTCCGGTCAGGCCGAGCGTCGCGGCGGCGACCACGATCAGGATCCCGATCAGGTGGCTTCCGGTACGGAACCCCTGGAAAAGCCCCTGGAAGATCAGCCATTCACTGACGAAAC
>DATJLT010000204.1:0-4648 GCA_035509195.1 Streptosporangiaceae bacterium
TAACGACAGGTGGGAAGGACTCAGTTACATAGGCGATCCGCACACCAACACCTTCGCCGATTCAAGGCAGCGGCAGACTCCGACAACGTGACATTAAGGCAAACAGTAGATGATAAGTTCGCATGAACCAGCAGGTCAAGCGCTAAACGCTACATCTATGTTCTCGCTGGTTACCGCATGGTAGCCGGGCCGGGAAACCTGGTAAAGCGGGCGATCGAAGGTGCCGACCGGCTGCAGCGGCGGCACAAGCCTGCCGCCTTCGCCTACGGCGTCGTCAAGAAGTACGGCGACGACAACGGCGGCCAGCTCGCCGCGAGCCTCACGTACACGGGGTTCGTGACGCTGTTCCCGCTGCTGCTCGTGCTCACCACGATCCTCGGGCTGCTGGCCTCTATCTACCCCGGTATCCGGGCCAGCGTGACCTCAGCGGTCGCCAAGCAGTTCCCCCTCATGGGAGACGAGCTCACGCAAAATGTCAGCGCCCTGCACAGATCGAGCATCATCGGCCTGGTTGTCGGCCTGCTGATCGTGATCTGGGGTACCTCTGGCCTGGCGCAGACCGGCATGTTCACGATGGCGCAGATCTGGAACATCCCTGGGCCGGAACGGCCAGGCTACGTGCAGCGGCTCGGCCGTACGGGGCTGTTCCTCCTCGTGCTCGTCGTCGGCGTGCTGGTGACGACCGGGCTGGCCAGCCTCAGTGCGTTCGGGCACCACACCGCGGCCCTGCTGGTCGCAGCCGACGCTCTCGCGGTCGTCGTGAACATGGCCATGTACGTGCTCGGCTTCCGGGTTCTCACGCCGGCGCAGGTGGCGACGCGGGCGCTGGTGCCAGGAGCGATGCTCGCCGGAGTGCTGTGGACGATCTTGCAGGCGGCAGGCGCGCTTGTCGTGTCGCACTTCCTGACCAGCGGCTCGGTCTACCATATTTTCGGCATCGTGCTCGCGCTGCTCGCCTGGATCTACCTGGTCGTGCAGCTCACCGTCTACACGGCCGAGGTCAACGTGGTCAGGGCGCGCAAGCTCTATCCGCGATCGCTCGCCGCGCCGCCCTACACCGACGCCGACCGTGCCGCGCTTACGCTCCAGCCCCTCCAGAACCAGCGCATCCCCGAGCAGCGCGTCGAGGTCACCTTCGCCGAGCCAGAGTAGGCGCAAGAGCACTTTCGTAACAAGTAATAACGCTTGTTTCACAACTGCGTGGGCGGGCGTGCCAGATGACCTGCCGCAGGCTTAAGGTTTGCTCATGATGGGCGAAGTAGCGCCGAGCGAACCAGAAAACGGGTCGTCCCCTGCGGCCAGCACCGCGCCGAGCCAGTTGCGCGCTTCCCACGAGGACAGGGATGCGGTCATCGAGATCCTGAGGGTCGCGGCGGGGGATGGCCGTCTGACCTCAGAGGAACTCGATGAGCGGCTGGAGATCGCTTTCAACGCGCGAACGTACGGCGAGCTGGCCAGGCTGACCGCTGACCTGCCTGCTGGCGCGGCCCACGCTCCGGTCGCTGCCGCGAGCACGGACGTGGCGCCCAAGGATCTCGTGCAGATCGACTGCCGCAGCGGCAACGCGGTCCGTGACGGCCGCTGGGTGGTGCCCAAACGCATGGAGCTGAAGGTCACCAGCGGAAACGTCAAGCTTGACCTCACCCAGGCCGTCATCGTCCACCCGGTGCTCGACATTTACGCCGAGGTACGCAGCGGAAACCTGCGAATCGTCACGAAGCCTGGCGTGACCGTGGACTCCGACGACGTCAAGGTCCGCAGCGGCAACATCAAGGTCAAGTCACCCTGGGGTCCTGAGGTACCTGTCAAGCTGCGGATCAGCCTCGCTGGCAAGGTCGGCAGCGGGAACATCATCGTGCGGCCGAAGCGCAGGCGCCGTACCTTCTGGCAGTGGCTGACCAGGCAGCCGCTCCCTGTGCCTCGCTACGCCGGCGAGGAGATCACGCCCGATCAGCGCCGCCGCCTCACGCAGGCAGGCTAGCGACCTTTTCTAGCGCGGCCTTGAGCATCTTCGCGTAGACCACGCCGCCAGCGGGCTGCGGATGAATGCCGTCAGGCCAGAGCAGGTCGGTGTGGTTCTTGATCGTGTCGTACCAGTCGGCGAGTACGGTCGTCCCCTGATGGGCGGTGACGGCAGTGGCCAGCGTGGTATTGACCTCCTGCTCCCACGACCTGGCCTCATAGGTGTTGACGAGAACAAGCCGCCGTCCTGGTCCGATCTCGGCGTAGAGCTGGCTGATCTCGCTCGCGGTGACCGTGCCGTTCGTCCCTAGCCCGACGACGACGACCGGCCTGAGCTGGCCTTCTGACTTCAGTTCCGCGATCACCTGCAGACCGGTGTAGAACTGCCTGCCGACCACGGCGTTGATGGAGATCCCCGGCAGCGCCTCGTCGAGGGCAGGGGTCGCGGCGACCATGACCGAGTCACCGACCGCGGTGACCTCGCTGCCCGAGAGGTGAGCCGCTGGTGTCCTGCTGGCGGATGGTGATGGTGAACCTGACGATGAGCCGGTCGTACCCTGGCCGCCCGAGCCCGCCGGGCTGGACGGCTGCCCTCCGCCGGCCGGGCGCGGCGTGAGCGTCGCGTGCTTCGAGCCGCCGAGCGAGGCCGCGTGGCCGCCGCCTGCCGCCCCCGCGCCTCCCGCGCCTGCCGCGAACGAGACCAGTCTGGCGCCCGCGAAGACACACAGCACCAGGGCACCTACGATGCCGCCGCCGCGCAGCAGTGCCATCAGCCTTGAGCGCGCGCTGCGCGCGCGTCGATGTTTCGCCATACGGCTGCCCACCTTACCGCGCGGAAATCAGCGCATCAGGCAGAAAACCGAGATCTGACCGTTATAAAACGCTCCCTGCGGTTCCGCCCCGCCAGCATCAGGTGCCCACCGATGCTGCTGGTTCGCCCTCCGCGACAGCATCAAAGCCCCAGCGATGTCGCTGGGACCGCAACAAGTAGCCATTGTTGTCCCTGGCTTCGCCGCGCGAACAGCAACGCGGAGCCATCGATGCTGCTCGATGCTGCTGGCCGGGCTAGCCGAGGAACGACAGGCGCACCTGACGGTCGGGGTTATCGACGTTGAGGTCGATGAGAGCGATCGACTGCCAGGTACCGAGCGCCAGCGTTCCGCCGAGCACGGGGACCACGGCAAACGGCGGCGCGAACGCCGGCAGCACGTGCGACCTGCCGTGGCCGCGCGAGCCGTGCGCGTGCCGCCAGCGGTCGTCGGCCGGCAGCAAGTCAGCGAGCACCCGAAGCAGGTCCTCGTCACTGCCCGAGCCGAGCTCCATGATCACGATGCCGGCGGTCGCGTGCGGCACGAACACATGCAGCAGACCGTCGCCGCCTGCGGCGGCCTCGCGGGCGAACTTGCCGCAGCGGGTTGTCAGATCGCAGATCCGGTCCGCGCTGCCTGTCCGCACGCCGAACGTGATCGTCTTCATGCCGGGCGGTCCTTCTTGGGCAGCTTGGCGACGACGGCGTCGTAGGACGCGTCGATCGCCTCAAGCAGTTCGTCATCGGGGATGGCGCCGTCGATCCGCAGCGTGTTCCAGCCTGAACGGCCGATGTAGGCCATCACCGAGGCGTCTTCCGGGTAGCGAAGCAGCCATTCGTCGGCGATTTCCCTGCTCTGACCGCACTTGAGGCCGACCGTGCCGCCCGCGCCGAGGAACGCGAAGATCTTGGGGCCGACCTTGGCCACGAGATCGTCTTCCCACGGCTCATCCTGCCAGGCACCTGGCTTGGCCAGGCAATAGCTGACCAGTTCCGATCGTGTCACGCCCGCCTCCCTCGCGCTAAACGGAACATAGCGCGAAAGAGGCTGCTGGCGCGTCCTAAGTCCCTCGCATGCCAAGCAAGTCGCTAAGTCGACTTTGGGCGCCTAGCGTGTGCGGCTCATCCCGTCCTGCCAGGCGCTCGCTCCCGCCGTGGTCGCGGCCTTAGCCTGGTTCAGCTTGCGCTTCATCATCACGCTCGGCGGCTCTTCCTGCGCGATCAGCCAGCGCCTGATCGCGGTGATCGCCGCTGTACCGCTGATCGCCATGCCGCACAGGCTGATCAGCCCGCCCGCGGCGACGAGGCCGAAGCCCACGACGAGCGCCTTGGAGTTAGCCGAGCCGATCTGAATGCGAGTCATAGAAGACCCGGTGCTTCCCATGATTCCCCCGATGTCGGTCCTGCCGCAGCCCTGCCGCAGTCCTGCTCAGTCCTGCTCAGTCCTGCTCAGACCATCAGCGTTCCCGTCCCGTGCCGCGATGCGGTCACCCGTTGCGGGTGATGTGCCTCGGCCAGCCCTGGCCGGGCAACACCAAGCCGGGGTTTGATGCGGTGCACGCTGGCCGTTCTGGGCAAAGCGGTTGTGCGGGGCGCCTGCGCTACGGAATGCTGTCCAACGCCGATGTGATTTCTCCGACTGACGGCGGGAACCTGACAGTCCATGCAGTTATGCCCGAGCACCAGCGCTGTCGTTGGCCTTCGCTTGCCGAACCGAGGCCCGCGGTTCTTACATCTCGTCTTACGGCTCGCGGTGCCGGCGACCGGCTCGCACGGGCTCACCTGGGCCGGCAGCCCCCTGATCTTCGGGCTAGGCGTGGCCGCCGGGGTCGTTACCGTTGCCGTTATCAGGGTCTGGCTGCGGCTTAGCAGACGGTC
>DATJLT010000205.1:0-24685 GCA_035509195.1 Streptosporangiaceae bacterium
GTCCTCTCCGGCGGCGCCGCCGTCCTCGCCCGCTACGGAGGCCGGATACAGCCCTGGGACATGGCGTTGGTGCTCTCCTTGGTATCTGGACTGTGGCTGGTCGTCGCGGTGTACTTCCTCGGCGACATCTCCGCGCATTTCAACCCGGCGACGACCCTGGCCTTCGCGCTGCGCCGTGACATGGGCTGGCCCATGGCTGCCGTGTACTGGGTGGTGCAGTTCGCGGCCGCGGCCTGCGGGTCGCTGCTGGCCAGAGGCTTTTTCGGGCCTGCGGGGAATCTCGCTGCGACGTTGCCAAAGCCTGGTCAGTCCTGGCAGGCTGCGGGCTTTGAGGCGATCATCACGTTCGGGCTGGTGCTGATGGTACTCAGCATGGCGAACGGGCCCAAGCTGAACGGTCCTTTCATCCCGCTGGCGGTCGGTGCGTACATCCTCGCCTGGGGGACCATGGGCGGGCCGTTCGACGGTGCTTCGATGAACCCGGCCCGCAGCTTCGGACCCGACGTGGCCATTGGCAACCTGTCGACCTGGTGGGTTTACCTCATCGGCCCGGTCGCCGGCGCCGTCGCCGCCGTGGGCGCGGCCCAGGTGCTGCGCGGTCCTGCCAAGGCGCAAGAGGCCGACGCTGCCGTCGGGGTGCCGCTCGATCGCGGCGAATAACCCGCTCAGCCCCGCATCAGGTGCTAGAGGCCCAGGTCGTCTAGCTGTTTATAGAGGTCGGCGCGCGGGTTCGACGGGTCGACGGTGAAGCCCTTGCCGCTCTTGGCTGGCTGGTTGCCTGGCAGCGCGACCGAGCCGCTCGCCTGGGTTGCCCCTGCGGGGGCGGCCTTGCCTGCCTTAACGGTACGCCTCGCCTGCGCGGCTCGCCTGTCCATGAAGAGCCAGCCGGCGAGGACGCCGCCAGCCAGGCCGCCTATGTGCGCCTGGTATCCGATCCCCTGGTGCGGCAGCAAGACAGAGAACTGGTATGCGAAGCACAGGGCCATGACGGCGCCGATCAGGACATCGATCAGGCGGCGGTCGAAGATGCCGCGGACCATGATGTAGCCGAAGTAGCCGAAGACCACGCCGCTGGCGCCGGCGCCGACCGAGCCAGGGCTCTCGAAGAACCAGGCCGCCAGGCCGCTGGTCAGCACGACCACGAGTGTGACCAGCGCGAACTTACCAAGGCCGCGGTAGGCGGCGAGGAACCCGAAGATGAACAGCGGCCCCGAGTTGCCTTCGATGTGGGTCCAGCTGAAGTGGAGGAACGGAGCCGACAAGATGTCGGGCAGCCGTCCGACGTCCCTCGGAAAGATGCCGTAGTCCTCGATCAGCCTGGGAATCTGCTGATGATCGATGGTGATCGTGCCGACGATGTACTCGCTGATGACCTGGATGATCCAGAGCAAGGCCAAGATGCCGACCATGACGAAGAAGGCGCGGCGCGCGTTGTAGACGAGAGTCTGGGCCTCTTCGTCGCTGAGTGTCCAGCCCCCGCGCGCCTTGCGTGGCGCCGGCGTTCCGCCGCTTGACACGGGTCGCCTCCTTGTTAGCGATTCGTCCGCACTGGGCTCACTTGACACGCTAGCTCGCCCTGCAAGCGCAGGGTAGTGCCGGCGTGTCGGGGCGACCTGGCGTCGTAACTGGTGATCACAGGCCCGTAGCCGTTACATCACGTAATCGTTACGATACTGATCGCCAATCTGTGATCTGCGCGACACAAATTCCTTGCCCCTCGGCACAACTTTTTCATCGGAAACGCTTGGTAGCCCCCCTCACTTCTGGCAACGTGGTGCGGCAGCGGAGTTGGCTCCTTGTTTCGGTCGTTGTGCCCCGGTAAGTACGGGCCGCTACTGATGGTAGCCAGCTCCTTACGTGAATCGCTTTACAGTATCGCTGCCTTACCCGCAGCGGTCTTGGCTCGCTGAGCGGCTTGCTCCTCGAGCTTGGCCGACGGAAGGACGGCATTGTCACAGCATCGAAGGCGGTTGGTCAGCAAGCGCAGGACCCGCAGGAACGTCCGCGCCTTCTTGCTCACTACTGTTGTCGCCGCTGTCGCTATCGCTGTTGGCGCGAAGCTCATGATCGGTCCTGGCTCGGCGCCGTCCGCCGATCCGCTGGCGCTGTCAGTGAGCGGGCTCGCACGTAGTCACCAGGCAGCAGAACTGGTGCAGCAGCGCCAGCACATCATCTTGATGACCGCCGCCACCAAGAGCTTCAAGGTGGTCGGCGCACCGAAGGTCGCCACCGTTCCGCCGCCCGTTCAGCCGGCTACGTCAAGCTCAGGCGGGTCGAGTGGCGGCGCGCCTATCGTGCCGACGGCGCCGCCCGATCCAGGCACGGCGCAGTCCATTGCCTACAAGATGCTCCCGTCGTTCGGGTTCAGCACAGATCAGTTCGGCTGCCTGAACAACATCTGGACCAGGGAGAGCGGCTGGCGCTACAACGCGGAAAACGCAAGCGGTGCCTACGGAATCCCGCAGGCACTGCCGGGATCGAAGATGGCAAGCGCCGGAGCGGACTGGATGACCGACCCGACGACCCAGATCAAGTGGGGCCTCGGGTACATCAAGTCGGTCTACGGCACGCCGTGCAACGCGTGGGCTTTCTGGGAAGACCATAGCTGGTACTAGCTGGTCAAATGGGAAGATCGGGGCGTCAGGACGCACCCGATCTTCCCATTTGCCGCCTTGGACGAGCGGCTAGCCCGGCAGGGGCTGGAACGAGTTCATCGCCACGTGCAGCACTCCTCTGGCCCACTTGACCCGGTTCTGCGGCGCGGACATCAGCAGGATGTACTCTTGCGGCCCGTCCACGGTCTGGGCGCGGAACAGCAAGGCGGTCACGTCGGTCGGTTTGGCCGCCTTCGGCGGCTGCCACTGGAAGGTCCACCTGGCGGCCGGCCACCCGTCGAACTTCGTGGCAATGATCCCGAGCCGTTCATAACCCGGGTACCTGCCCGTTGCGAGCGCGGCCGCTTGCAGGCGCCTGGCCTTCTTGACCGGCGAGATGTTCCACGAAGCCAGGTTGACCCCGAGCTTGGCGGCACCGGAAATGGGCTTGATGACGGTGTTCACGGCCGGCTTCATCTGCCAGGTCGCAGGGGCACCGAGCTCGAACCCCGCGATAGTGCCCACGCTTTCCGCGCTCACGCTGAACCAGGTGTACCCGGCGGGCAGTGAGCTCTGCGTCGAACTAGGGCTGCTCGGGCTCGGGCTCGGGCTCGCGGTTCCTGACGGGCTAGAAGACGACGTCGGCGAGCTTCCTGGCGTCGACTTGCCTTTTGTCGAGGGCTTCGGCGACGACGACTTGCCCGTCTTGTGCTTGCCCGTCTTGTGCTTGCCGTTCCCTTGCGACTGGCCGGGGCTCGGCTGTGACGATGAGCCGCTCGTGCCCGACGATCCTGCCGGGGAGCTTGCTTGCTGGCCCTGATCGCCTTTCCGTCCCCCGCCCTTGCCGACGTGAGCCGCGGCGATCGTCGTCTGGGTTCCTGAGCCTCCGCCGAGCCGGTAGAGCGGCAGGCCCAAGGGCGGCAGCACAAGGAAGATGACGCCGGCGGCGACCGCGAGGGCAGCCAGCGGCGCCAGGACCGGCAGGCCGCGCCTGGACCTGAGGAACCGGACGAGGCCGCTCTGATGCCTGGCCTGGCCGCCGCCTGTGGCCGGGTCCTCGCCCATGGAACGCCCGCTGTCGCTGTCGCTCGGGGCGGGCAGCCCGTCGGGCGGCGGCGGAGGCATCCTGAGATCGGCGAAATTGGGCGTGGCCATGAGGTCGGGCACTACGCCGCCTGGCATGGCCGGGTGCGGGCTCTGCTCGAAGTCAGTTACCCCGGCAGGCCCTGTGACGGCACCTCCGGTCGCGGTGGCGGCCGGAATCGGCCCCGGATCGTCAGGCACCGCGACGACCTGAGTAGCGGTCGTCGCCTCACTCGGCCCGGCCGAGCTCGCCGCACCCGAGGCAGGCGGCTCGCCGGCGGCCTGATCGGCGATCGGAAGCACGGCCGCTGCGAATCCGGCTCTTTCCGGAGTCCGCGCTGCCCGCCAGGCCTGCCTGAGCAGCCTGGCCGTCGTGGCCGCGTCCGGCCGTTCGGCTGGGTCGACCCTGAGCAGGGCGTCGATGACCGTTCCCAGTGGTCCAGCCGACGGCGCACGCGGAGCGGGCTCCGTGGCGATGCTGGCGATGATCGCCGCTGAGCCGCCTGCGCGGTCGAACGGTCCGCGTCCCTCGACGGCGGCGTACAGCGTGGCGCCCAGCGACCACAGGTCGGACGCCGGTGTCGCCTTGGCTCCCCGCACTCGCTCAGGAGGCGAGAAACCTGGCGTGCCGACCACCATGCCCGCCTGGGTCATCCCCGGATCACCCTGGATCTGGGCGATGCCGAAATCGGTGAGTACTGCCTTGCCGTCAGGACTGATAAGTACGTTGCTCGGCTTGACGTCCCTGTGCAGCACGCCGGCCTTGTGCGCTGTGGTCAGCGCGTCGAGCAGGCCGAGTCCGAGCTGCGCGGCCCGCGCGGGCGGCAGCGGTCCGTCTTCGGCGATCACCTGGTCAAGCGGCCGCGCGCGAACGTACTCCATCACGATCCACGGCGAGCCGCCCTCCTCGACCACGTCGAAGACGGTCACCACAGCCGGATGCGACAGGCGGGCTGCGCTCCTTGCCTCACGCAGCGTGCGCTGGTAACTGGCCTGCGCCTCGGTCGCGGACGTGAGAGGCGAAAGGACGATCTGCTTGATCGCGACTTCACGGTCAAGCAGTTCGTCGCGGCCGCGCCACACGATCCCCATAGCTCCCCGACCGATCTGATCGACCAGCCGGTAGCGTCCGGCCACGAGGTGGCCAGGACCCAACGCAGAGTGCATGGAGGGCAATGTAGCGGCAGGCGCTGATAGATTTCTGAGAGCTTGGTGGGAAATCTGTTACAGCCCGCGCCTGGTGTCAATGGTCAGCAACGGTGATTTGGGCGCTGTGACATCGGCGAAGAAGTCATTGCCTTTGTCATCCACGATGATGAACGCCGGGAAATCCCGCACCTCGATCTTCCAGACCGCTTCCATGCCGAGTTCCGGGTACTCGATCACCTCGACCTTGGTGATGCACTCCTTGGCCAGCCTGGCGGCCGCGCCGCCGATCGAGCCCAGGTAAAAGCCGCCGTGCTGCTGGCAGGCGGCGGTGACCGCCGCCGACCTGTTTCCCTTCGCCAGCATCACCAGCGATCCGCCAGCCGCCTGAAACTGCTCGACATAGCTGTCCATCCGCCCGGCCGTCGTCGGCCCGAAAGAACCTGACGCGTACCCCTCAGGCGTCTTCGCTGGGCCCGCGTAGTACACGGCATGGTCGCGCAGGTAGCCGGGCATCGGCTCGCCTGCCGCGAGCCGCTCGGCGATCTTGGCGTGCGCGATGTCGCGGGCCACGACCAGCGGTCCGGTCAGGGACAGCCTCGTCTTGATCGGGTACCTCGACAGTTCGGCCCTGACCTCGCTCATCGGCCTTGACAAGTCGATCCTCACCACATCGCCGTCGAGGTCGCTGTCCTGCGTGTCAGGCAGGTACTTAGCCGGGTCGGTTTCCAGTTGCTCGAGGAAGACTCCTTCTGCGGTGATCTTCCCGAGCGCCTGGCGGTCGGCCGAGCAGGACACGGCGATCGCGACCGGGCACGACGCGCCGTGCCTTGGCAGCCGGATCACGCGCACATCATGGCAGAAGTACTTGCCGCCGAACTGGGCACCGATGCCTGCCCGCCTGGTGATCTCCAGCACTGCCTGCTCGAGTTCCCTGTCGCGGAACCCGTGTGCGTCGAGTGAGCCTTCGGCGGGCAGCGTGTCGAGATATTTGGCCGAAGCGTATTTAGCCGTTTTGAGCGCGTACTCCGCGCTGGTGCCGCCGACCACGATCGCGAGATGGTAAGGCGGGCACGCGGCCGTCCCGAGCGAGCGCAGCTTCTCCTCGAGAAACGCTGCCATCCGCTCAGGGTTAAGCACCGCCTTCGTCTCCTGATACAGGTAAGACTTGTTGGCTGACCCGCCGCCCTTGGCCATGAACAGGAACTTGTACGCGCCGCCTGCCGTCGCGTACAACTCGATCTGGGCAGGCAAGTTGGTGCCGGTGTTGCGCTCGTCCCACATGGTCAGCGGCGCGAGCTGGGAGTACCGCAGGTTCAGCTTGGTGTAGGCGTCAAACACGCCACGGGCGATGTGCTCCTCATCGCGGCCGTCGGTCAGCACGTCCTGACCGCGCTTGCCCATGACGATCGCGGTACCGGTGTCCTGGCACATCGGCAGGACACCGCCCGCAGCGATGCATGCGTTCTTCAGCAAGTCACTGGCGACGAACCGGTCATTAGAAGAGCTTTCCTTATCTTCCAAAATGCTTCTCAACTGCCGCAAGTGCGCTGGGCGCAGCAGGTGGGCGATGTCGTGCATGGCTTCTGCCGTCAGCAAGGTGAGCGCCGCCGGGTCCACCTCGAGGAAGTCGCGCCCGAGCGCTTGTTTCCTGCTCACTCCCGCGTCGCTCACCAGGCGGTACTCGGTGGTGTCAGGGCCGAGGGGCAGCAGGTCTGAGTAGCTGAAGTCGGGCATGGCTGTATGGTATTGCCTCTATGGCGACAGCAGACTTCGCTGGCTGGCCTGACGGGGCAGACGTGGCCGTCGCGCTCACGTTCGACGTCGATGGTGAGGCGCCCTGGCTAGGCGAGGGCAAGGAGTACGAGCGGCGGCTGAGCATGCGGTCGATGGGCAGCTTCGGACCCGAGCGCGGCCTGTTCCGGGTGCTGAAGCTGCTGAGCGACTTCGGCGTCCCCGCGACGTTCTACGTGCCGGGGCATACGGCAGACAACTATCCCTCGGTTCTGCCGGCGATCCTCGAGGCGGGACACGAGGTCGGTCACCACGGGTACCTGCACCTGGGGACCGACGAGCTGAGCGCGGACGCGCAGCGGGCCGAGATTGAGCAGGGCCTGGCGGCGCTGGCGAAGTACGACGTGACGCCGGCCGGGTACCGGTCGCCTGGCTGGGAACTCTCGCCTGAGACGCTCGGGATGCTGGGGGATTACGGGTTCGCTTACGACTCGAGCCTGATGGCAGATGATCGCCCTTACTGGGTTCGCAGCGGTGAGCAGTCGCTTCTCGAACTGCCTGGGCACTGGAGCATCTGCGACTGGCCGTACTTCGGGTGGACCCCGTATCACGGAGGCCTGCTGGCCGACCCCGCCGGAGTCGAGCAGATCTGGATCGACGAGTATGAGTCGGCCCGTGACGATGGCCGTGCCATCACTTACACGATGCATCCTGAGGCGATCGGGCGCGGCTACCTGACCAGGATGCTTGAGCGAGTCGTCAGCGAGATGCTCGATCGCGGCAAGCCATGGTTCGCCACCCACTCCCAGATTGCCGCGCTGGCCCTGACCGGCTGACCGGCTGACCGGCCCTGGGCGGGGCGGCGGGGCCGCGCAACGGACGCCGGCGTGTCGTGCATGCGATTGTCAGGGAGGGGTAAGTGGCTGGGAAATAGCTTGCCGCCCGGGCTGACGATAGGGGAGTGGAATGGACAGCACCGTCGAGATCGACAGCAACGGCGTCGTTCTGGCCGAGGCCGCGCGGGAGCTTCAGCAGGCAATGCACGACGCGCGAGTCGCGTTCGACTGCATTGGGCTTGACGAAGTCGACCGGGCACACACGCACACGCTGATGGCACGTGCCGCGATGGACGCGGCAGAAAACGCCTTGCGGGTGGCGCTTGGCGGCGAGCGCGCAGAGATGGACGCCTGACGGCGACAGCAAGCTGCCCGGCGAGCGGGTGGAGCGGCCCGGCCGCGTCACCTGCCCCGGCCGGGCTGGCAGCGACAGCCAGTTCCGGGTGGCCCTGGCGGGCCAATCGGACATATCGCCTCAGCGTCGGCATCCGTGGCCCAGCGATGCTGTTAGGCGAAGGCGTCCAACGACAACGGTGGAAGTCTGTTGTTGCTCCTTCAGCATCAGCGGGTCAACGTTGCTGCCGCCGCTCGTCGGCTTACAGCATCGGCAGGCCAACGATGCGGTTGCCGCTGGAGATATAGGAGATTTGCCGCTCACGCAGGCGCAGCGTTGTCTGCCCGGGCGCCTAGGTCGTGCCCGGCGTGGGCGCTGCTCGCGGGCGGGGGCTGGCGGCGGCGGGCGCTGGCGTGCGTCCGCCCGGTATTGTGACTGAAAGGCCCTGAATCGGAGTTGTCGGTGACAAGGCCATTGTCCTGCGATAATGGTCTTCATGACAACTGAACCGACCGGCGGTGCGCCAGCGGCGACGCCGTCTGTTCCTGAGGTGCCGATCGCGAAAATGCTGCACGGCGTAGACGTTTCCAGTGCTCAAGGTGCACCGGCGACCTGGCACTCGTCCGCGGGAAGCATCACCTGGGCGGGCGTGAAGATCACCGAACTGCAGCCGGGCGGCGTCTACTACGTGAACCCGGATGCGTCCGCCGACTGGGCGTACCTGAAGCAGCACAAGCTTGCCCGGATCGCCTACATGTTCGCTCACCCTTCGGTCGGCCCGCAGGACAGCGTTGACTTCTTCGTCGCTCAGGTGCGGGCTCTCGGGCTGGTCGACGCCGACGGCGTGATGCTCGACCTCGAGCAAACCGATGGCCTGGGTCCTGCGGCGGTGAGCGCGTGGGCGGTCAGGGTAATGGCGAATCTCAAGGAGACCCTCAACCGGACGCCGATTCTGTATACCTACCTTGACTTCGCTTATTCCGGCAATACGGCCGGCCTGGGCAAATATCCTCTCTGGATTTCGGATCCCTCGAGCCCGGCAGGGAAGCCGCAAGTGCCGTCGCCGTGGACGAGCTGGGCGATTCACCAGTACGTCACCACTGGTGAGATCGACCGTGATCTCGCGAACTTTGCTAGCGTAAAGGCCATGCAAGATGCCTTCGGCGTAGCAAGTCCTCCGCCCGGTCCCAAGACCGGCAACCTCGGCGGCTCAATTGCCAGCGGCGTGACCGCGGTGCGATGGAGCGATGGCAGCATGGTCGTCGCGGGCATCGACGGCCTCGGTCATGTCGCGGTAAGGCGCTTTGACGGCGGGACCGGCAAGTGGGGCGTCTGGTGGAACCCGGCAGGGACCACGAAGGCGGCAGGTCAGCCCGGGCTGGTTTCCTGGGGCGACGCCAACGGGCAGTTGTTCTTCGCGACCGAGGCGGGCGCCGTCATGGAACTGGCCACTGAGAACTCCGGCAAGTCCTGGCAGTAGCCTCGTGGCTGTGCCAGGAAACACACATGACCCAGCCACAGGGTGACCCGCTCAGGAGCGCACTGCCGACCCTGAAAGGGCTGGTCAGGTACCTCCAGGAAGCCTCATCCCGACCGGGTCCGCAGGATCTGCGCGCGTCAGACGCCGACCGCGACCTGGTGATCACGCTGCTTAGCGAGGCGGCAGGCGATGGCCGGCTGACTCTTGATGAGCACAGCGAACGCTCAGAGAAGGCGCTGTCGGCGCGGACTCTCGGGGAACTCGCCCGGCTGACCTCCGACCTGGCGCCGCCTTCCGGGCAGCCGATCCGCCTCTATCCGAGCCGGTCAGTGTCTGCCCTGTTCGCACGCGAACGTCGCGAGGGCCGGTGGGTCGTGCCGAGCGAGTTTCCTGTCACGACGTTCTTCGGCGATGTCGTGCTCGACTTTCGTGATGCTATTTGGCAGAGCAAAAGGGTTGTTATCTATGCTTCCGCCGTCGCGGGGCAAATCAAGCTGATCGTCCCGCCCGGAGTCGGGGTCGAGATGGGCGGTCGCTTGACGCTCGGGTCAAGGAGCGTGCGCGGGCGCCGGTCAGGGGTGCCAGAGGAGCCCAAGGCCATCGTCGAGGTGCGGACGAAGACCTTCGCCGGCTCGGTCAAGGTGACGACGATCCGCCCGCCCAGGCGCCGGCGCTCAGCGAGCTAGTAGGGCACGACAGAATACCGCGACACCTTCCACAGCGCATGCTCGCTGTGTATGGTGCGGATCGTGCCCGATCGGGCGCGCGTGACGAGGGTGTGCGTTGACGCGCCGCCCGCGCGGTATCGCACTCCCTTGAGCAACTCTCCGTCGGTTATGCCGGTCGCGGCGAAGAACGCGTCGTCCGAGCTGACCAGGTCCTCGGTGGTGAGGACGCGGTCGAGATCATGGCCGGCATCGACGGCGCGGTCTCGCTCTTCTTCGTCGCGCGGCTCGAGCTTGCCGAGGATGACCCCGCCGAGGCACTTCACCGCACAGGCGGCGATGATGCCCTCGGGGGTACCGCCGACCCCGAGCAGGAGGTCGACACCGGTGCCCTCGCTGGCCGCGAGAATCGCTCCCGCGACGTCGCCGTCCGTGATCAGCTTGATTCTCGCGCCGGTAGCCCGGACCTCGCTGACCAGGCCGGCGTGCCGCTCCCGGTCGAGCATGACCACGGTCACGTCGCTCGGCGAGCAGTGCTTGGCGCGCGCGACGGCCGCGATGTTCGCGGCCACTGGGGCGTCTATGTCGACCTGGTCGGCGGCCTCTGGCCCGGTGACCAGCTTCTTCATATAGAAGACGGCGGTGGGGTCGTACATGGATCCGCGCGGGCTTACCGCTATCACCGCGATCGCGTTCGGCATGCCGTTGGCGGTCAGCCTGGTCCCGTCGATCGGGTCGACGGCCACGTCGCACTCTGGTCCGGTGCCGTCACCGACCCGCTCGCCGTTGAACAGCATCGGGGCGTGATCTTTCTCGCCCTCGCCGATCACGACCACGCCGTTCATCGCGACCGTGCTTATGAGTTGCCGCATCGCTGAGACGGCCGCACCGTCCGCGCCGTTCTTGTCGCCGCGGCCGACCCACCGGCCTGCGGCGAGTGCCGCTGCCTCGGTCACCCTGGCTAGTTCGAGCGCGAGGTTACGGTCGGGGGCGCTGGGCTCGGCGGTGGCATCGGTGAGCTGGGCGTTGCGTTGGCGGGCGGCGTGGACGCCGGGGAAAGTCAGGTCATCGGTCATCGTGAACCTCCTGCCAGATCTTCTCAGAAAGGTCGCGCCTGTTCGTCGCCGTCTTCGTCGGTTTGCTTGCTGACCACCGCCGCGAGCTTGGCCCGCGCGCCTTCCAGCCACTCTTCGCAGACCGTGGCCAGATGCTCGCCTTGCTCCCAGAGTTCAAGCGACTGCTCGAGCGTCAGTCCGCCGGCCTCGAGCCGCTTGACAAGTTCGACGAGCTGGTCACGGGCCTGCTCGTAACTAATGCGCTGGTTCGCTGTCACGAAGGCCAAGCGTAGCCAACGCGCAGCAGCGTGCCGCTCACATGGCGCGGCACCCGTGACGCCCCTGTGGGCGGAGCGTGACGCAGCGCTTTGATGACGACCTTGCGCACCACCTTCGCATAGAAGATTCCGCCAATAGGCATCGGATGGATGCCATCGCTCCACAGCAAGTCGGTGTGGTGCTCGATGGCCTTGTGCCAGTTGATGAGCTTCACGTTCGGGTAGCGGCGGACGGCCTGACTGATCGTCCAGTTGACCTCGTCTTCCCAGGGACGCGCCTCGAACACGTTGATCAGCAAGAGCCACCGGTGCGGGCCGATCGCCGCCCTGAGCTGATTGATCTGGCTCAGCGTGATCGGCCCGTTCGTGCCGAGGCCGACGATGAGGATGCGCCGCAGGCGGTGCTCGGCCCTGAGTTGCTGCACCAAGATGATGCCGGCGACCATGGCCCGGCTGACCTCTGCGTTGACGTAGACACCAGGCAGCGCGTGGTAAAGGCCTTCTGCCGAGGCGAGCATGACCGAGTCGCCGATCATCATGACCTTCGACCCGAGCACGCGCACCGGCTTCTGCTTCGCTGAGGTCACCGTGTAAGGGGTGACTCCGCTTGGCTTGAGCCACCAGGGGCTGGCCTCGCCAGTGGAGTAGGTCGGCTGGGAGACGGGCGGTGCGATCGCGATGTACTTGCTGTTGTTCTCGATCTGCTTTTGCAGCGTGAGCACGCCTGAGTCGGTATTGACCAGCCCGTAACTGGCGGTGCAGGCCAGCGCGATGAGGGCGAGCGAGCCGACGACTGCCTCGCCCGTGACCAGGGGGGTGCGGATGAGCGTCTTCGGCGCGGTCTGCAGTAGCTGCCAGCGGCGCTTCATCTCCGCGCGGAAACCGTTGCGAAGTATCGGCTCTTCCAGCCAGTGCCACGAAGCGGCGGCCAGCCCGATCGGCAGGACGGCGTCGATGAGGTGCGCGCCGATCGAGCTTGACCCGCGCGGGTAAAGGCCGACGGTGATCGCGATGACCGGCCAGTGCCACAGGTAGATACCGTAAGACCTGACTCCCAGCCAGCGCAGTGGCGCCCAGGAAAGCACCTTGCCAAGCCAGCCGGGCGCCGCCGCCGCAAGCACAAGTCCGCCTGCCGCAAGCGAGGCGATTCCGAGCCCGTAGGGGTACACGAAAGGGTCGCTGCCTGACAAGTGCCACATCGACCAGGCGAGCACGCCCAGGCCAATGATGCCGAGGATGTCGAAGCTGAGCCGCAGTTTGCCTGCTGAGGCAGCGACCTTCTTCAGCGGCCAGGTCAGGGCGATGGCGGCGCCGGCGAGGAGACCGAGGGCATGGGTGTCTGTGCCGTAGTAGACCAGCGAGGGGTCTGCCCCCGGCTTGTAGACGGCCCACATCGTCAGCGCCGAGGCGATGGCCAGGACCCAGGCGATGATCACCCTGGCTGGCTTGCGGCGGACCACGAGCAGGATTCCCGTGAGCAGGAGCGGCCAGATCAGGTAGAACTGCTCTTCCACCGCCAGCGACCACAAGTGCTGGAACACCGGGGGCGGTCCGTACAAGGAGAAGTACGACTGATGCGCGAACGCCTGCCACCAGTTGCTTGTGTAGGTGATGGCGCCGAGGAGCGCGGGCCTGAGCGTGCTTCGCTGGCCAGGCTCGAGTATGGTGACGGCGGCTGTGATGGTGACGAGCAGGAGTCCGAGCGCTGGCAGAAGCCGCCTGGCCCGGCGCTGCCAGAAGGTGCTGAGGCCGACGTTGCCGTCCTTCGAGAACTTGGTCACCAGGATGTCGGTGATCAAGAAGCCGCTGAGCACGAAGAACATGTCGACGCCAAGGAAGCCGCCGGGAATCCAGGACAAGCTCTCGTGGAAGCAGAGTACGGAAAGGACCGCGAGCGCTCGGACGCCGTCTAGGCCAGGAGCGCGCCAGGGCTTCTTAGCCGGTGCTGGTTCGGGTGCCGGTGCCGGTGCTGGTTCGGGTGCTGGTGCCGGTTCCGTGGCTGGTGCTGGTGCTGGTGCTGGTGCTGGTGCTGGTGCGGCTGCCTCAGATTCGGTCTTTGCCTGGAAGGTGGTCTCCGCGGGCGGCTTGGGCCTTGGTGGGAAGGTTTTGCTGGACTTGCCAGTTAGCCTGGGCTTCTTCGTTGTCTTGCCCGGCTGGGTGGCCAGCATGGCCCTGAGTTCGACTCGCGATATTGGCCGCGTCGCGGTGAGCTGGGTCTCTGGGGTCTCGTCGGTGTTGGGCTCGGGGCCGGGCTTGAGGTCGAGTTTGGCGTCTGCCAGCAGCGACTCGATGGCCGGCAGGGAGCCAACGGCCGGCCTCAGCTTGATCGTCGGCCTCGGCTTGGTTTCCGGCTCCGCATCGAGGCCCGCGCCAGGATCTTCGGCTGCGGCCTCTCCGTCAGATTCCGGTCTCGCTGTTTCTTTCTTGCCAGCTTCTTTCTTGCCAGCTTCTTTCTTGTCAGCTTCTTTCTTGCCAGCTTCTTTCTTGTCAGCGTCGGGGCTACCAGACTGGCTGCCGACAGCAGGCAGGTCCGGGGTCGTTTCGTCGGCAGACTGGTTCGCGGCAGGCGGCTGGCCGTTTTCGGCATTGGCTGACCGCACCAGCACGACAGGCCCCTCCCTGATCACGATCGCATCGAACTACGCATCCAAGCGCCGCCCGCTCCACCGGAGCCCCACGATCCTCCCGGCCCGAGTCGGCTCCGTCCTCCCTGGTTAAGACGCTCTGAACCCCGTCCGTGGATATCGGCATTCGATGTGTACGAGACGATAGCTTAGTTTTAGTCGGCCCCTGCCGCTGGGAAACGCCACGTAGAGTGAGTAATGCTACGCAGCATGGTTACTCGTGATCAGGTAGTCCATAACTTACTTACAGTGACACTTAGCTGATCAGCCGCGAACCGGACGAGCAGCTTCTCGTCCGGAATGACGTCCTTTGCTGACCGCACGACGGTCGCGTCTTCACGTTGCACAATCGCGTAACCACGACGAAGCGTAGCGGCCGGCGAAAGGGCGATAAGCCGTGCCCTGGTGTGACCGATGTCGGCGCCTGCCCGGTCAAGGCTGGCCGACAGGCAGCGCCTGGCCCGTTCGGCCAGTGCGAGCACCTGCTCTTGCCGCCGGTCGAGTTCGGCAGCCGGGCTGGCCAGCGCCGGCCGGGACCTGACCGCGGTCAGCCACGAACTTTCCCTGTCGAGGCGGCCTGCTAGCTGGCGGCGGGCACGGGATCGCAGTTCGGTCACGATCGCAAGCTGCTCGGCTATGTCGGGTACCACTTTGCGGGCCGCGTCGGTTGGCGTTGACGCCCTGACGTCGGCGACGAGGTCAAGCAGCGGCACGTCCTGCTCGTGCCCGATCGCGCTGACCACCGGAGTACGGCAGCCGGCGACGGCGCGGATCAGCGTTTCGTCAGAGAACGGCAGCAGGTCTTCAATAGACCCGCCGCCCCTCGCGATGACGATCACGTCCACGCTGTCGTCCGCGTCAAGCACCTGCAAGGCGGCGGTAACTTCCTCAACGGCAAAGGGTCCCTGCACCGCGACCTGCTCAACCCGGAATCGGACGGCAGGCCAGCGTCGGGCGGCGTTTTGCAGCACGTCACGTTCGGCCGCCGAGTCGCGACCGCAAATCAACCCGATCTTGTGCGGCAAGAACGGCGGCCGGCGCTTGCGTTCAGGTGCGAACAGGCCCTCCGCGGCCAGCGATCGCCTGAGCCTGTCGAGCCGGGCCAGCAGTTCACCGACGCCGACCGCACGCAATTCAATGGCGCTCAGCGAGAACGAGCCCCTGGCCATGCTGAAATCAGGCTTGACCCACACGACGACACGCGCTCCGTTGGCCGGCTCGGGATCGGCGTTTTCGAACACCGCTCGCGGGCAGACGACCCGCACCGACGCGGCGGCCACCGGATCACGCAAGGTCAGGAAGACGGCACCGCCGCGCTTGCTGAGCTCGGCGATCTGCCCCTCGACCCAGACCCGCCCCAGCTTGCCGATCCAGTCGCCTACGAGGCGCAGCGCCGTCCTGACCGGAATCGGCGCTTCTGCGCTGGTCTCCAGGGGCATCGCGCTAGGCCTCCTTGAGTCAGTCGCCCGACTGTAGCTTGATGATTCTGTTTTCGAACATGGTCACCACGTCGACCCGGTTCGCATGGGCGGCCTCGTAGTCAGCAAGCACGCGAAGATCGTCCGGGTCCAGGCCACGTAGCCGCGCGCGCAGCGACGCGATCGAGAGCCCGTCGTAGCCGGCGATCGGCAACCCCCCCGCCGTCGAGTAACCGCCGTCCAGTTCCGTCGTGGTCTCATAGCTGCTGGGTGTTTCGTAGCTGGGTGTTTGGTAGCTGGGTGTTTCGTAGCTGGGGAACTCATAGCTCGGGAGGTCGTAGCTCGGGGTCGCGAAACTCGGAGTCTGGAAGCTGGTCGGCTCGTAAGCTGAAGGGAAGTAGCCAGATGGCGACGCGGCCTCGGTGAGCCTGATCGTGGGCCGGATAAGCTGGCCGCGCTCAAACTCATCCTCGGCCAGGTCGGCCTTGTCCTGATCGGTAAGAATCCGAACATTGCCCGTCGAGTCGAGCGAGCGGAACCGCGACTGCTGCGGCGCGGCTTTACCGCCCGCCTTCTTGCTCGGCCGCTTGGCCGAATTTGCCGCGACTTTGGCTGATTTAGGTGCCGGACTTGATTTAGCCGACTTCGCGCCGCCGGCTGATTCCTTGGGTGTCTTCGCGGAGACCCTCGGTGGCTCGGTGTTGCCGGTGATCTTGAGAAGCCTTGGCGGCGCCTGCTCGTCCTCCGGTGCTACGGGCTGCGACGTCGCCTCGGCCTGCAGGTGGCTGGCCTCTTCTTCCCTGAACCGGTCAGCGGCCAGTAGCAACTGCCCTACTCCGGAGAACACGGCCCGCAGCGCCTTGACCGGCCCGAGCCTGGTCTCCCCGTCGGCGTCCGGTGATTGCGCCATCTTCGCCTCCTTCAGATGCACCCGCGACGACCGGCCCCTGATGACACCCGTCATCCGCCATCGTGCCGTAAAAGTACTGCTGGCGTTGGTTGATCGCCGGCGCGTCTCCGGACAGAGTGCGTCCAGAAAGTGAACCCGTACAGGGTCATCGCCGCGGCGACGACCCTGTACGGGTTCCAGTAGCGCGAATATCCGCAAACCACGCAGATAGGTCTCATGCTCGGTAGGAAACCCGTACAGGGTTGCCGAGTCCGCTCAACCCTGTACGGGTTCACTTTTCGGACTCACTCAAACCGGTCGCGGTCGGCCACCCCGGCCGACGGCCAAACCTCTTATTTCGGGCCGACCCTGCTACCAGGCGCTGATCCTGCGAGTAGCCGCGCGGGCCGCGGACACCGGTGCTGCCGCCCGTCGCTGAGGGCCGGTAGTGACTTCACCTACGATGGATCACATGTCCAAGCCAACCAGGAGAGTCCTTCTTGCGAAGCCGCGCGGCTACTGCGCTGGCGTCGACCGGGCTGTCCAGACCGTGGAAAGGGCGCTTGAGCGCTTCGGTGCTCCGGTGTACGTCCGCAAGCAAATCGTGCACAACACGCATGTGGTCAGGGCACTGGAGAAGCGCGGCGCGATCTTCGTCGACGAAACGGCCGAGATCCCTGAGGGCTCGGTGGTCGTGTTCTCGGCCCACGGGGTCGCACCAGAAGTGCATGACGAGGCCAGGCAGCGGAATCTCCGCACCATCGACGCCACCTGCCCGCTGGTCGCCAAGGTTCACAACGAGGCCCGCCGCTTCGCGGCTCAGGGTTATCAGATTCTCCTGATCGGGCACGAGGGCCACGAGGAGGTCATCGGCACGACAGGTGAGGCGCCTGCGAGCATCAAGCTAGTCGACGGTGCAGAAGACGCGGCGGTCATAGAGGTGAAGGATCCCTCGAAGGTGGCCTGGCTGTCACAGACGACGCTGTCTGTCGATGAGACCAACCAGACGGTCGCCGCCTTGCGCAAGCGTCTGCCGCTGCTGCTCGACCCGCCGAGCGATGACATCTGCTATGCCACGCAGAATCGTCAGGCCGCCATCAAGCAGATCGCCACGGACTCCGACCTGGTGATCGTCGTAGGCTCCGCTAACTCATCGAACTCAGTGCGACTGGTGGAGGTCGCCCACGAGGCAGGCGCCAAGGCCGCCTACCTGGTCGAGGACGCCAGCGCGGTCGAGCGGAAGTGGCTTGATCAGGCCACCACAGTCGGCGTCACCAGCGGTGCATCGGTTCCAGAGGACCTGGTCGGACAGCTACTTGACCTGCTCGCAGAAGCCGGGTTCGACGAGGTCGAGGAAATCGAGGCCGTGAACGAGAGCCTGACCTTCGCGCTTCCCCATGGAGTTCGCAAGTAGCGCAGGGTCAGGAAGCCGTTAGTTCAGGTGCTGTCACCGCCCGCACGGACACCTCCACCGGGCTGGCCTGCTCGAGTTCAGCATCGGTCACACCGAGTTGGTTGAGCTTGCGCGCCGTGACCAGTACCCGGCTCTCGAGGGAACCGACCGCCCGGTTGTAAGCGAGCACTGCGTTCGTCAGCGCCTTGCCTACCGCGTCAACATGCCCGCCGAGCCCGTTCAGCCGATCGTAAAGCTCCCGGCCAAGGTCAAACACCGCCCGCGCGTTCTCTGACAGGGCTGCCTGCTGCCAGGCGTACTGTGCCGTCCGCAACATCGTGACCAGCGTCGTCGGCGTGGCGATGTGCACCTTGCGCCCGAAGGCGTACTCGAGCAGGCCTGGCTCGCGCTCGAGCGCGGGCGCGAGAAACGCCTCGCCGGGAATGAACAGCACCACGAACTCAGGCGCCGGGCTCAGCGCCGACCAGTAGCTTTTTGCTGCGAGCTGATCAACGTGGTCCCTCAGGTGCCGCGCGTGCGCCCCGAGCCGGGCCTCCCGCACCTCATCCGCGTCGGCCTCCGCCGCCTCAAGATAAGCGGCCAGCGACACCTTAGAATCGACCACGATGTTCTTGCCGCCCGCCAGCCGCACCACCAGGTCAGGGCGGATGTGCCCGAGCCCGGCCGACCGAGGGTCCTGTGCCGTTACCTGCTCGTCGAAGTCGCAGCGCGCGCTCATGCCCGCCAGTTCGACCACCCGCCTGAGCTGCATCTCGCCCCACCGTCCGCGTGCCTCAGGCCGGCGCAGCGCTGTCACCAGTGCCTGAGTCTGGTTCCTGAGCTGCTCAGACGTCGCCATCGCGAACTTCACTTGCTCGCTAAGCGCCGCGTGCGAACTCTGCCGTGCCGCTTCGCTTTCGCGCAGTTGCGTTTCCACCCGGGCCAGCGTCTGCCGTAGAGGCTCAACGAGTTGCTCCACAGCGTTGCGCCGCGAGTCAAGCTCGCTGGCCGCGCTCAGGTTCGCCGCCCGCAACCTGATCTCGCTGAACTCCATCAGCCGCTGCTGACTCTGATCGAGTGCCTGTGCCGAAAGGGCCTGAAACCTTTCCGCCAGGTAACCATCAATCAGCTCGGCCCGCTCAGACGCGGCCTGATCTACCAGCGCAGCCCGGTCCGACGCCGCGCGGGCTCGTTCCTCGGCGGCCCTGGCCTGCGCCGCCAGCTCGACAGAAACGCTGGTCAGCCGGCTCCGCGCATACAAGTACCCGATCGCGGCACCGAGAGCAGCGCCCACGATCAGCCCGATGAGCAACAAGACCGAACTCATGCCCCGACATACTGCCAGGCACCACCGACAGCGCGGCCCGCGCGGCGACCGCGCGGCGGCCAGGGTCGGCCACTGCGGCCGGTCTGGGACCTGCCAGCGGCATCGGCGGCCCGCGGATGCGGCTCCTCTGAGGTGACGTCCTGGCTCCCTCGTGCCGCCCGCCGCAGCCCGGCCAGCACCAGACCCCGGTTTGATGGGCAATGCACCCCACCAAACCCCGCATTGATGGGGTAGCGCGCCGAGCCGGCTGCTGTTGGTGAGACCGCAGGACGCCGGCAGGCGCGGCAGGGGGCCGCGCTCCCTTAGACTCGCGCGGGTGAGCCTTGAGATCGGAATCGTGGGGCTGCCCAATGTCGGGAAGTCCACCTTGTTTAACGCCCTGACGCGGGCGGGCGCGCTGGCGTCGAATTACCCGTTCGCGACGATCGAACCCAACGTGGGGGTCGTGGGCATTCCCGATCCGAGGCTCGACGCGCTGGCCGGCCTCTACGACTCGGCGCGGATCGTGCCGGCGACGGTGCGGTTCGTGGACATCGCCGGACTGGTGCGGGGGGCCTCGACGGGCCAGGGCCTGGGCAATCAGTTTCTTGCCCACATCAGGGAGACCGACGCGATTTGCCAGGTCGTGCGTGTCTTCACCGACCCGGACGTGACCCACGTCGATGGGGACGTGTCGCCTGAACGCGACATCGAGACGATCGCAACCGAACTGATCCTCGCTGACTTGCAGACGCTCGAGAAGGCCGCGCCGCGCCTGGCAAAGGAAGCCAAGTTCGCCAAGGACCCAGAGCGAGTCGCGGTCGCCGATGCGGCAGTTCGGGCACAGGAACTGCTCGACAAGGGAACCACGCTCTTCGCGGGCGCCCGCGCCGCGGGCATTGACCTGCTTAACGTGCGTGAGCTGCAACTCCTGACGGCCAAACCCTTCCTCTACGCCTTCAACGTCGACGACGAGGAACTCGCCGATTCGGCGCTGCGAGACCGGCTTGCGAAGCTGGTCGCCCCGGCGCAGTCGGTCTTCCTCGACGCCAAGGACGAAGCCGAACTGGCCGATCTCGAGCCGGCCGAGGCAGCCGAGTTGCTCGCTGAACTCGGTCTCGGCGAGCCAGGTCTCAACCAGCTCGCAAGGGCAGGCTTCACCGCCCTCGGGCTGGGCACGTTCTTGACCGCGGGTCCGAAAGAGGCGCGGGCCTGGACGATCAAGGCTGGCGCGACCGCGCCAGAGGCGGCGGGCGTCATTCACACCGACTTCCAGCGCGGCTTCATCAAAGCCGAGATCGTCTCCTTCGATGACCTCATGGCCGCAGGCTCCGTCGCCGCCGCGCGGGCCGCTGGCAAGGCCAGGATCGAAGGCAAGGACTACATCATGCGTGACGGCGACGTAGTCGAATTCCGATTCAACGTCTGACCATTAAGGCCCGCAGCGCCGGCGCCGGCCCGCGCGCCTGTCAATTTTCGCGCGCGGACGGCAGAGGCTGAGACGCGGGCAGGACGATGGTGTAGAGGAGGCGGCGCCTTCGGCCCTCGCCCGGAGCGTTGGCCAGCCTTGGCAGGAACACTTCGGCGAGTTCGCGGCCGAGTTCTGCGAACTCCCTGTCGGTCAGCCACATGGCGGCGACCCGGTAGCCCGCGCCATCGGCGACCGGGTCGGCGGGCTCTGAGGCGAGGTAGCGGTCGAAATCGCCAAGCAGGCCCGCGATGTATGCCATGAATGCCTGCGCGTGATCTTCGAGCGTCATCGCCCGCACCTCGCCAGGCTGGACCTGGGCGGCGAACATCCGCAGCGAGTACGTCCTTTCGACCGCGCCACGTACCCGCCGCTCGGCGACGACCTGGAGTACTCCGGCCTTAGTGAGCAGGCCGACCTGCCGGTACAGGCTCGCGGCCGGTATGTCATCAAGTTCGGCGGCTAGCTGGTTCGTCGTGAGTGCCCGGTCGCCGATGAACGCCTTGACGATCCGCAGCCGCACCGGGTGGAGCAGGAGGTCCGCGCTTGCCATGTGATCAGCCTAGCCATCGTTCGTGAAACTGCTATCATTCGTGACTATGATAATAATTGCGCCGCTGAGAAGGGGCGCGGGTCCGGAGTGCACGCCGACGGCAAGCGGCGCGCATATGGGGCGGAGCGCGAGCCCGCTCAGTGTGTCGGCCGCGGCACCGGCACCGGCTGCGGGTGGTGTCCGATGAGGCCCTCGCTTGTCCCGGCGTTGGTGATCGGAATCCTTGCGGTCGCTTTCGCGGTGTACTGCCTAGTTGACCTGGTCAGGGCCAAGCGCGTGCGTTACCTGCCCAAGCTGATCTGGGGCGTGATCATCTGCGTCTCAGTGCCGTGGGGCGGCCTGATTTACCTGCTGATCGGCAAGGACCGCGAAGCCGCGGGCGCGGAGCTCGAAGCCGAGGTAAAGACCGAGGTCAAGAGGATGCCGGGCCGTCGTGCCCGTGACCAGGTTAGTCAGGTCGAGATCACCGTCGACCGGCTGACCAAGCGGTTCGGCCAGGTACTCGCGGTCGACGACCTGAGCTTCACGGTGCATCCAGGGCGAGTGACCGGCTTCCTCGGGCCGAACGGCGCGGGCAAGACGACGACGATGCGCGTCATCCTCGGTCTTGACGCCCCCACCAGCGGCAAGGCGCTTGTCGGCGGGCGCAGGTACGCGGAAATTGTCCGTCCGCTCAACCAGGTCGGCGCGCTGCTTGATGCCGAGGCGGTGCACGGCGGTCGCACGGCCTGGTTCCACTTGCTCGCGATCGCGAGGAGCAACGGCATTGGCAGGGACAGGGTCACCGAGGTACTCGAGCTGACCGGGCTCGAGACGGTTGCCGGACGCCGGGCCGGCGGTTTCTCGCTCGGCATGAAGCAGCGCCTCGGAATCGCGGCAGCCCTGCTCGCCGATCCGGCTGTACTGATCTTCGATGAGCCTGCCAACGGGCTCGACCCAGACGGCATGCGCTGGATCCGCCAGCTCTTCTCCGCGATGGCGGCAGAAGGCCGCACGATCCTCGTCTCAAGTCACCTTATGAGCGAGATGGCGATGATCGCCGATCACCTGGTCATCATCGGGAAAGGCCGGCTGCTCGCTGACACGTCAACAGAAGACTTCATTGAGGCCAACGCTCGCAGGGACGTGTTTGTCAGGTCCCCGAGGGCGGCCGAGCTCGGCGATCTCATCAGGGCACAAGGCGGAACGGTCGGCGAAGCCGACAACGGCCTCACGGTTACCGGGCTCGAGTCCGCGGCGATCGGGGAGCTGGCGGCCGGCCACGGCATCTCCCTGCACGAACTGGTTCCGAGGCGAGCCTCTCTGGAGACCGCTTACCTCGACCTGACCGGCGGCAGCACCGAGTACCCGGCAGGAAGCCAGGCAGTACCCGGCCTGACCTACGAAGGGAGCACGGTCTGATGACGCCGGTGTACGCCCGCGCAAGGGATGCGCTCGCTTTCGAGTGGACCAAGCTGCGCTCGCTCAGGTCCAACTACCTCACCTTGCTGATTGCCTCCGTGGCGACGCTCGGTGCGACCACGATCGTCGCGCAGACAATGGCAGGCGTCAGGGCGGCGCCGCCGCCGAACAGCCCGATCGACGCGTTCATCACCAGCTTCCTCGGTTTCGCCGAGTACCTGACGCTCCCGCTGAGCGTGCTCGGCGTGCTTGTCTTCACGTCGGAGTACAGCACCGGGCTGATCAAGACGACGTTCATCGTGATACCGCAGCGCCGTGTGGTGCTCGCGGCCAAGGCCGCGGTCGCCGGCGTGATCTCGCTGCTCACCGGAGAGGTGCTGGCCTTCGCCTGCTTTTTGCTCACCCAGCTCATCTTCGGCACGCATCGCGGCCTGTCCCTGTCTCACGCCGGCGTGCTCCGAGGAGTGCTGATCGCCGGGGTCTTCCTGCCGGCCTGCGTCCTGACCGCCGTTGGCCTTGCCGCCATCCTGAGGCATACCGCAGGCGCCATTGCCTCGGCTATCGGGGCGATCTACCTGCTCGCGCTTATCTGCCTGGCCCTTCCTGCCCCCTGGAACACCAGGATCGGCCAATTTACCCTCCCGTACGCTGCCTACCAGGCGATCACGCTGCACCCGATAACTGAATTGCTGTCGCCGGGCGTGTCGTTGCTGGTCATGCTGGCCTGGCCGGCCGCGACGCTGCTCGCGGCGGCCATCGTCATCGCCCGCCGCGACGCCTAGGCAGGTCAGGCGGTCGACCTGAGTACCTGCCTGACCTTGAGCCTGGGACCGGTTCGCAGCGATCCGGCGGCCGCGAACGCCTCGCCCGGCGGCACGCTGAAGGTCAGGCCGTTGAGAGCCTTGACCTCGCCGTACCGCAGGCGCAGGTCGGTCAGTTCGAGCACTCCGATGTCGCCGTCCACCGGCCTGGCTTCCTGACGATCTGCTTGTTAAACTGATATCACTATGCTAGATTCCCGTTACCGGGCGCGTCAAGTGGAGGTGGTCAGGATGGCTGCTGAGGCTCCAGAGGCTCAGGTGGCGTCACGGCAGGGGCCGGTCATCCGGGAGGTGACCGAGTACGAGGCGAGGTCGCTGGCGGGGGTTCCTGTCCTCATCGTGGGTAGCATCATTATCCTCGCGGGGGTCGTGTTGCTGGCCTTTGCCGCGGCTAAGCTCACCGGGGTAGCTCAGGCGGCAACGATCTGGCCAGTGATCATCGTCCTCATCCTTGATTTCATCTTGTTTCGAGGGCTGACGCCAGTGGTCGCGGGCGAGGGCCGCGCGGTACAGCTTTTCGGCAGTTACCGTGGCACGATCAGGACGCCAGGCTTGCACTGCGTGAACCCGTTCAGCATCCGCCGGGCAGTGTCGGTGCGAGTACGTAACCTGGAGACTCAGATTGCCAAGGTCAACGATGCCGACGGCAACCCGATCGAGATCGCGGCGGTCGTCGTATGGCAGGTGAAGGACACGGGCCGGGCGCTTTACGGCGTTGATGACTTCGTGCGGTTCGTAGGCATCCAGTGTGAGACCGCCGTCAGGCACATCGCGGGAAGCTACGCTTACGACACCCGCGGCAGCGGCGAGCTTTCGCTACGCGACAACGCGGACGAGATCACTCAGCGGCTGTCAGGCGAGATCGCCAACCGAGTCGCGCGGGCCGGGGTGCAGATCATCGAGTCACGGCTGACCAGGCTGTCGTACGCTCCGGAGATCGCCCAGGCGATGTTGCGCCAGCAGCAGGCCAACGCGGTCGTTGGCGCACGGACGAGGATCGTTGAGGGGGCAGTCGGCATGGTCCAGCTCGCTTTGCAGCGGCTTGAGGACGAGGGCGTCGTCCAGCTTGACGAGGAACGCAAGGCGGCGATGGTGTCGAACCTGCTGGTTGTGCTCTGCTCTGAGCAGGCGACCCAGCAGGTCGTCAACACCGGTTCGCTTTACCAGTGACGGCTGTATCTCCGGTAACGCGATGAATGAGCGTAAGAACCTTCTGCTCAGGCTTGACCCGGCCGTGCACGACGCGCTTGCCAGGTGGGCCAACGATGAGTTGCGAAGCACGAACGCCCAGATCGAGTTCCTCCTGCGGCGGGCGCTCAGCGAGGCTGGCCGGCTGCCACACCAGGTCAGGGAGATGCGCAAGCAAGGCCGCCCGCCCAAAGACAACTCCCCGTAACCCGCGCGCTCGCGCGGGGCGCGAGCGCGCGGGCTACGGGGTGTGCGCGGGGTATGCGCTGCCCGGGGTGCCCGCTGCGCGGGGTGGGTTCGCCGGTCGCGGGGTGCGGGCGGTGCGGGGGGTGGGTTCGCCGGTCGGGGGGTGCGGGCGGTGCGGGGGTGGGTTCGCCGGTTGCGGGGTGCGGGCGGTGCGGGGGGTGGGTTCGCCGGTC
>DATJLT010000206.1:0-4292 GCA_035509195.1 Streptosporangiaceae bacterium
CACGAAGACCTGGTGCGACGGCGCGGAGTACGACCGCTTCGACAGGCTGGCCGCGGCCAGCCTGTTCAGCGGCCTGATCGCCGCTGGGACGGCCCGCCCGGTCCTGCAGAGCGCGCCGAAGGCGGCGTTCTCCATCACCTCGTACTCAAGGAACCGCCGCCACTGGGGCATCGGCGGGGGAACTCGCGCTACTCGCGCGCCCGGGCCAGCGATCCGGTTATTGCGCTTGACCAGGGCGTTCTTTCCGTAGGGGAACCAGTAGAACTCGAAGTGGTCGTTGTCAGCCGCCAGTTCGCCGAAGCGGCCGAGCACCTCCTCGAGCGGCATCGGGCGCTCGTCTGCGGCCAGGGTGAAGGCGGGGACGCACTGCAAGGTAACCGTGGAGAGCACGCCGAGCGCGCCGACGGACACGCGGGCGGCGCCGAACAGGTCGGGGCGCTCGGTGGCCGAGCAGGACACGACGGAGCCGTCGCCGAGCACCAGCTCGAGCCCGGCCACCTGGGCGGCGATGCCCTGCAGTTTCGCGCCGGTGCCGTGGGTTCCCGTGGAGATGGCACCGGACACCGTCTGCGCGTCGATGTCTCCCAGGTTCGCCATGGCCAGACCGAGCGCGTCGAGTGCCGCGTTCAGATCCCTGATCGTGGTGCCCGACCGGACGGTGACAAGCCCGGACGCCAGGTCCGCGCTGACGATGCCGCTCCAGCCGGACAGGTCGAGCGCGGCGCCAGAGGTGACGGCCGCAGGCGTGAACGAGTGCCCGCTGCCGAGCGCTCGCACGGTCAGGCCGTCTCGCGCCGCGCTCGTGATGGCGTCAGCGATCTCCTCGGCACTGCGCGGCCAGTACCGCCTGGCCGGGCTGGCGCTCGCCGTGCCTGCCCAGTTCTGCCAGGTGATTGAACTGTTTCGCTGATTTTCCACCCCAGTGGACCAACTTTCCCGGGAGAGCGGCTAATGTTTCCGCATGTCAGGCATCATGTCGAGCGACGTCGATGGCCGGGACCAGCTTGACCGGGCGACCGCCCACCTGGACCCGCCGTTCGCCGCCGTCTACCTGGCCGCGTTCGACGCCAACGCACGTGACCTCGTGCGGCGCGCCGACGGCGTGCCCATCCGGGTGGTGAGCAAGTCACTGCGCTGCCGGTACCTCATCGAGCGTGCCCTGTCCGGCCCAGGATATCGGGGGGTAATGGCCTACGCGCTCGCCGAGGCGCTCTGGCTGCACGGCTGCGGCAGCAGCGACGACATCCTCGTCGCCTACCCGACCGCCGACCGCGGCGCGCTGCGCGCGCTCGCGGCCGATGAGGCCGCCAGGGAGCACGTGACGGTGACGATCGACTCGGCCGACCACCTGGACTTCATCGACGCGACGCTTGGCCAGGGGCACCCGCCCATCCGCGTCTGCCTTGACCTTGACATGTCCTGGCGGCCGCTGCCTTACGGGCCGGTCGTGCAGGTCGGCACCTGGCGGTCGCCGCTGCGCACCCCGGCCGAGGCGGCGCTGTTCGCCGAGGCGATCCTGCGACGGCCGGGATTCACGCTCGTCGGCGTTCTCGGCTACGAGGGGCAGATCGCGGGCCTGGGGGACGCGCCGCCCGGCCGTCCGCTGCGCGCTTACGTCGTCCAGGCGATGCAGGCCCGCTCGGCGGCGGAACTGCGCGCGCGGCGCGCGGAGGCTGTCCGCCGTATCCGCGCACTGACCCCGCTTGAGTTCGTCAACGGCGGCGGCACGGGCTCGCTCGAGTCCACCGCGGCCGACAAGTCCGTCACCGAGCTCGCCGCGGGCTCCGGGCTGGTCGGGCCGACGCTGTTCGACGCCTACCGCAAGTTCCACCCTCAGCCCGCGCTGCAGTACGCGCTGCCGGTGGTGCGGCGGCCTGCGTCGGGGATAGCCACCCTGTTCAGCGGCGGCTACATCGCCTCAGGCACCGGGACGCCTGACCGGCTGCCCACGCCCTTCAGGCCCGCGGGACTGAAGCTGACCAAGGTCGAGGGTGCGGGCGAGGTGCAGACGCCGGTGACCGGCCCGGCGGCCGACCGGCTCGGCATCGGCGACCGGGTCTGGCTCCGGCACGCGAAGGGCGGCGAGCTGGCCGAGCGGCTGACCGAGTACCACGTGATCGACACCTCCGGCGAGATCGCGCAGAGCGTCCCGACCTACCGAGGGGAAGGACGCTGCTTTGGATAGGGCCATCGCCACGGACAAGGCGCCGACCGGGGGAAGGATGTCGGTCTGATCAATATCGCGTATAACCTTCCGCTTGTGGTGGCACTGCCCGCAACCGGGGTACTACTAGGGCCGATGAACAGCTATCCGGCCCGGTTCGCGCTCGCTGGCGGCGCCACGATCGCTGCGGCGCGGGCAGTCAGCGGGGTCCGTTCGGTCTCCTGATCTCCTTTACCGAATCGATATGAAACGGCATACTTGTCCCAAGAACACAATTTGTGGAGGTCACCCCGTTGACGAATCGGGCCTTCCGCTCACCACGAGGCCTCACCGGGGGATTGGCGTTCCTCCTCATGGGCGCGCTCGCGACGGTGGGACTAAGCGCGTGCGGTTCTCCGTCGTATACCTACGTCGCTGACTCTGCCGCCAAGACGTACTACAAGGTGCCGACCCAGTGGCACCAGATATCACAGCAGGACCTGGACGCGGCGCTCAAGGCCGCGGGCGGCTCGGGCGCCGGCATCTGGTCAACGGCCTTCGACGCCAGCACGACGCCGTCCGGCAGCAATTTCCTCGCGCCGAGCATCAGCAAGCCGTTCGTGTTCGCCGAGGTGGGCACGTTGTCGTCCACCGTGAGCGCCGAGATCTCTTACAACATGCTGCGGGACTTCATGCTGCCGGTGACGTCCGACGCGCGCGAGCAAGACGCGGCGAGCGGCTTCCCGCTGACCGACTTCAAGTCGCTGCTCGACGAGACCATCACCGCGGCGCAGGGCGTGCACGGGGTACGCGAGACGTTCCAGTACACCTTCCCCGGCGGGGTGGTGGACACCTTTGACGAGGACGTGCTGACCAACGCCGATCAGACCGTCGTCTACTTCCTCATGGTCCACTGCACCGATTCCTGTTACACGCAAAACCAGAACAGCATAAATACTGTCATGTCCTCATTTACGGTCGGGAGCCCGACATGAAGAAGGCCGCGCGGCCGGTTGAGCAGGGACTTTCCTACCAGGGCGGGCGCCCGCGGGAAGATGACGTCCTGACCCGCCGCAAGATGCCCTTCTGGGACCGGATCAAGTGGCTGGTGCTGCTCGCCGCGATCTGGCTGATCCTCGTCTGGTCGCTGATGGCGGACCAGCCGCTGGCCGGCATCGTCGACGCGGTCCGTATCGAGGTGCAGCTTGGCTGGTGGGTCTTCATCCTGGCCGGCCTTGAGGTAATACACCAGGCGCATTTCCTGATCAGCGAGCACTCGGTGCGTTATAACCAGTTCTGGGTGCAGAAGGTCTGGGGCAGGTCGGAGCGGTTCCAGGAGCGCAAGCTTTCCGCGTGGACCAGGTACCGCATCGGCCGGGTTATCCGCTGGGTGATACTGATCGCCTTCCTCGCCATCCTGGCGGGCAAGATCATGCACGACCCGCCGATCACAGCGCTGCTGCTCGTCCCGTCGATCCTGTGGCACGCGCTGCCCACCGTGATCCAGTACGCCTTCCTCCTGCTGTTCACGGTCGCCCAGTTCGCCCTGCTGTTCTGGTTCATGTCCAGGGGCGGCGTGGACGTCTACTACCCGGACGACATCAAGACCAGGTTCTCCGACGTGTGGGGCCAGGACCAGGTGCTCGAGCGGGTCAAGGAGAACATCATCTTCCTTGAGAACCCCGAGCTGGTCGAGGACCGTGGCGGCTACGTGCCAGGCGGCATCCTGCTGTGGGGGCCGCCAGGTACCGGCAAGACGCTGATGGCAGAGGCGGTGGCCGGCGAGACCGGCAAGCCGTACGTGTTCGTCGACCCGGGCGCGTTCATCAACATGTTCATGGGCGTCGGCATCCTGAAGGTCAAGGGCCTGTTCCGCAAGCTGCGCAAGCTCGCACTGCGCTACGGCGGCGTGATCGTCTTCTTCGACGAGGCCGACTCGCTTGGCAACCGCGGCATGGCCATGGGCGGCACGCCTGGCGGGAACAGGATGGCGCCGGCCGCGTTCGCTGACGGCTGCCACGGCTTCTCCTACCTGTCGGACGACCTGCAGACGATGCTGGCAAGGCACGCGATGGCCGCGGGCCTTGAGCAGGACCGCCCTGGCGGCAAGCGTGACAGGCAGATCGTCGGCGGCATGATGAACGGCGGC
>DATJLT010000207.1:0-9673 GCA_035509195.1 Streptosporangiaceae bacterium
CGATCACATAGGACGTGGCGATGCCGACCAGCGCGAGCAGGAAGGCCGCGCCGAGGAACTCGGCGATCCTGAAAAACCGCAGCTTGGCGACGCTGGTGTCGACGATGACGATGGCGAGCGCGCAGAGAGCCAGCTTCCCCGCGAGCACGGGGATCGCCAGCAGCGCGCTCGGCAGGCTGACCGAGCTGCCGAGCCCCCACGGAATCACGAACACGTTCATGAAGATCGAGGACAGCAAGAAGAACTTCATCCAGCTGCCCCACTTCACCAGCGCGTACTCCCGCCCGGAGTACTCAAGAACCCGGCTTTCCTCGATCATCGAGATTTCCGTGGTCACCCCTGGGTTCTCGATAGGTATCCGGCCGTTCTCGACCAGCACGATCATGAAGAACGCGAGCAACCCGAGCAGGTGAGTCGGCAGCACGAGCGCGAAAGGCGAATGGGCGATCGCGTGATTCATCAGGTAGGGGTTGTCGGAGGCGGACACCGCGCCGACCGTGAAGAACACCAGGATCAGCGCGGGTTCTGCCATGCTCCCGATCCAGCTAGCCCGGCTCGCGCCCAGGCCGCCGAACGGGCTCGCGGTGTCCAGCCCGGCCAGCGAGATCACGAAGCCCGCCAGCCCGAGCACGAACGCGCCGCCGATGAGGTCGGCGAGGAACGCGAGCGGCAGCGGTGAATTGGTGATGATCGGGACGATGACCGAGACCGTCAGGTAGCAGGCGAACGCGACGAACGGTGCGCCGCGGAAAACCCAGGAAGCCTGGTCGCTGTAGACGCTGCCCTTGCGCAGCAGCTTGGCCAGGTCACGGTAGGGCTGGAACACGCTAGGGCCGCGCTTGGACCCGACGATCGCCTCGGCGCGGGCGATCACGCCTGCGTACAACGGTGCGCCAAGCAAAACGACAAGGCTTTGCAGCACCTGAATAAGGACGGGCATCAAGGCCTCCGCCTGCTCAGATCCGGCACTTGCCAGCTAGTACAGGTAGAGGCCATCAGCGGGGCAACCGCGCCCTGCGGTACGCGAGCCTCATCGCGGGTTCTGCACCAAAAGGTACACCGGCCGGCCGCGAGAAACCAAGCCGCCTTGGTCAGGAAGGAGTTGCCTCGTCGAGCTTGCGCGCCAGGGCGATCAGGTCGCTGGCCTCTTCGCGGAGGAGATCGGCGAGGGCAGCGGCGGCGCCCGCCGACTGGCTGGAAACGATGACCGTCCACTTGCCAGGATCCGTAGTGCCGTGCCGGTTGATCCTGACGTGGCGGATCGACGCCGAGCGCTGTACGGCTGCGTGGTGCTCAGCGTGCAGTGCCCTGAGTGCGTCGGCGAGCGTAACGGGCACCGAGTTGGTCTCAGGCTCGGCTTGCTTGCCTCGCGCGGGGTAAACGCGGCCGTCACGACCGGTCACCTCGGGAACGTCCGAGCCGCTGAGTTGCCTGAGCCAGTCGGAAACCGCCGGCCTCGACACCTTGAACACCTCGGCGATCGTCGCCTGCGACCAGCCGAACTGCGACTGAAGCCTGCGGGCGAGCAAGGCCTTGACGCGAGAGGAGGCGTGCGGCCGGTTCACGCGCAGCGCGACCGCGGCCCGGTGCGCGGACTCCTCGTCAACCGCGTCCTGCTCGATCCTGACTTCGCCTGCCGCGATGGTCTTCTGGTTCCTTGGCGCGCTGGCCAGCCACTGCAGCCGCTCGCCGCCGTCGATCAGCACCGGGCCGCGCTCGTTGCTGTAGGCCGCGATCACAACGGGGACGGCCGGCTGGCCATCGGGCTCCATTTGCGCATCCAGAGCCCGGAGTTCCCTGGCTGTCAGGCTGTCCCACGGCTCGATCGCGTTGGCCAGCAAATCCGCGATGACATACTGCTCAGGTTCGGCGCTCACCGCTAAAGGATAAGACGGCGAACCCATAACCCTGGCTCCCTGGAACCGGCTGGGCAACCTCAGCGTCCAATGAATATGCGGATAACGAAAATGGCTGCGGCGCTGGCGGTGTGCGTTCTCGCGGCCGGCTGCGGTACGGCGCACATGGCGGCGCATGCGCGGGGAGCCAGCACCCTGGCTAAGACGCACTCCCGTACCGTGACTGCGGCAGGCAACCGAGCCGCAGCCAGGGCCGAGGCAGCGAAGCTGCTCGCCTTGGCGCGGCTGCCGCACGGAGCCGTGCGCTTGGCTCGCCCGCCCAGGTCGTTGTCACACGCCGCGATCGGCGCCCCTGCGGCGAAGTCGCTCGTCGACCTGACGGCGGTCTGGCGCGTAGCGCTGCCGTTCGCGACCGCCCATGCCTGGCTGTCCGCGCACCCGCCCGCGGGCCTTTCCGCCGGAGGCGAGGCCAGCAGCGGCAACACCATCACCGGCCGGACCTACACCGAAGGATCCAGCTATGAAGGTCCATCGAGCCCGGCCTGGCAGACGGCCGAGCTCAACATCAGCATCGCCCCCTACGGTCCGCACGCGACCGCCATCCGCGCTGACGGCGTCGTCGTCTGGCTCGACCCGCGCCCGGTGCGCTCCAGCCCTGGAGCGCACCCGCTCCGTGTCACGCTTGCGGGCGGCTGCCCGGCCAGCGACAGGGGCGTCACCGGCGTTACCAACGGAGGTCCCGGCCTTACCGCAGGACTTCTGCCACGCGGAGAGCCCACCGCCGGCCTGCGCTGCCGCTACGAAGGAATGAACGGCCATCCCTTCCGCCTCATCGCCGCCACCAGGCTCACCCGCGCCGAGGCCCGCCGCGCGGCCAAGACCATTGCCGCGACGCCTCTCAGCCATCCGGACGGCGAAGTCGTCAACTGCCCGCTCAACGACGGCTCCGCCCAGGTACTCGTACTCGCCTATCCAGGCCGCGCCGACATCGACCTGTGGATCACCCCTACCGGCTGCGGCGGGATCTCCAACGGCCACATCATCGCCGGTGGCATCTAAACCGCCGGCCCGGCCTGCGGCTCAAGAGGATGGCGGCGTGCCGAAGACCTCGATCTCACAGCGGGCTGCGCCGCTGCGGGCGATGCGGGCGTCGGTGGTGATCAGGGAGACACCGAGGACTTCCGCCAGGGCGACATACTGAGCATTGTAGGCAGGCAGGTTGGTGTTCAGCTTCCTGATGCGGGGCCACAAGGTAAGCACGTCCTGCCGCTCAATGGGGAACGCGCGGAAATTGGCGACCGCCGCATCGGCTTCCCGCTCGGTGATCTTTCTGCCTCGCCTGAGCCCAAGTAGCGCCGAGATGATTTCCCCGTCAAGTATGTATGGCGCGTACAAAGCCTGCGCTCTGCGCAGCCGTTCCGCGATGGAGTCTCCCGCCTCGGTCTTTGCCGCGAGCAGTTCGACCATGGCTGAACAATCTACGACCGTCAACGTCGAGCCCGGCCCTCGTCGATGGCCGACAGAATGTCAGCGGTGCTGATGCTGGCCGTTGCCTCGCTCCTGGCTCGCTCAACGGCTTCGGTCACGGTTGGCCTCGTGGCTTCTCTCTCGATCAGGCCCCGGAGATATGCCTGCAAAGACTGACCGGCCTGCGCCGCTCGGATCTTCATGGTCCTTACCGCGTCGTCGGAGACATCCCTGATGGTAAGCGCAGTCATGAAATCGTTGTAGCAGCATTGAAAGCACAATGCATTCAAGCCGGCTTCGCCGCGCTTAGCGCGCCTGTACCGGCGGTCCGCCAGGATGCTGCAACGTTTTTGAAAACCCGCAGGTGTCAGGTTTGCTTGGGGACGACCGGCCGACGGAAGCCGCCGGCCGAGGCGGGAGGTAGTGATGCGGGTGCTCGTGGTCGAAGACCAGCCTGAGATGGCCGAGATGGTGGCGCTCGGCCTCAGACGCGACCAGATGGCGGTCGACGTCGCGCTTGACGGTCCGAGCGGACTCGACCGGGCGCTGGTCAACGACTACGACGTCATCGTGCTCGATCGCGACCTGCCAGGGCTTCACGGTGATGACGTCTGCGTCCGCCTCATCTCGGCCGGCCGCCGTAGCAGGATACTTATGCTCACCGCCGCGGCGGACTCGGCCGACCTGGTCGAAGGGCTCGGCCTTGGCGCCGACGACTATCTCGGCAAGCCGTTCGACTTTCCCGTACTCGTGGCCCGTGTCCGCGCTCTGGCCCGCCGGGCGCACCCGGTCGCACCGCCGGTGCTGCGAGCGGGCAACCTGATCGTGGATACGGCGAAGCGGCGGGCCGAGCGGTCTGGGCGGCCGCTTGAACTCGGGCCCAAGGAGTTTGGCGTGCTTGAGTTGCTGGTCGCGTCGGAAGGCCGAAGCGTCTCAGCCGAAGAGTTGCTCGAACGCGTCTGGGACGAGTTCGCTGACCCTTTCACTAACGCGGTCGCGGTGACGATCAGCCGGCTGCGGGCAAAGCTCGGCGACCCGCCGCTCATCGAAACGGTTCCGCGCTCCGGCTACCGGATCGGGGCCTGACCGTGCGGCGAACCATCCGGCTGAGGCTAACCGCGCTCTACGGCCTGCTTTTCACGCTTTCCGGCGCCGCGCTCCTCGTGATCACCAACGTGCTGGTGCGCAGCGCGGCCGGCGCGGGCGCGTGCAGGCAGAGTCACAAAGGAGGCGTGGTCTGCGAGATCCCCGGCGGGCCTGGCAGGCCGCCGATGATCCTCTCCGCAAACACGTTCGGACATGGCAGTGCCTACCGCTCCGATGGCATGGGCCAAAGGCAAGCGCGCGACCTGGCGCTGCTGGCAAATGACCAGAGCGCCACCGACCTCCACCATCTGCTCGTGTACTCCTGGCTCGCCCTGGCGATCATGGCGGTACTTTCCGTGGTACTTGGCTGGCTCGTCGCTGGCCGCGTGCTACGTCCGCTGCGGACGATCACGGCGACGGCACGCAGCATCTCGGCAAGCAATCTGCACGAGAGGCTGGCCCTGCGGGGCCCTCACGATGAGCTCAAGGAGCTAGGGGACACCTTCGACGACCTGCTGGCCCGGCTTGAGCAGTTCATACAGTCGCAGCGCCAGTTCGTTGCCAATGCCTCCCACGAACTGCGCACGCCGCTCGCGTTGCAGCGGACGCTCGTTCAGCTCGCGCTGACCGACCCCGACGCGACCACGGAGTCGCTCAGGGCCGCGCACGAGCGAGTGCTCGCGTCCGGCGCACAGCAAGAGCGTGTTATCGAAGCGCTTCTCACGCTGAGCCGCGGTCAGGCCGGGCTCACCAAGCGCGAGCCTTTCGACCTCGCGGACCTGGCCGGGGAGGTACTCCTGTCCCGCGAGCACGACGCGCGGGCCCGCTCTATCGGCATGTTGTCCGATCTCGAGCCTGCTCCCATGAACGGTGACCCGCGCCTGGTTGAGCGCCTCGTCGCCAACCTGGTCGACAACGGGCTCGCCTACAACTCAGAGCCAGGAAGGCTCGACATCGCCACCGGACGCCAAGGTGAGGTCACCTTCCTGGCGGTCGCCAACACGGGGCCGGTCGTCGAGGAGGGCGCGGTCAGCCTGCTGACCCAGCCGTTCGAGCGACTCGGAGCCGAGCGCACCGGTCAGGGAGAGGGCTCAGGGCTCGGCCTGTCGATCGTCCAGGCGATTGTCAGCGCGCACCGGGGTTCCCTGACAATCCGTCCGCGGCCACCTGGCGGCCTCGTCGTGGAGGTCGCGTTTCCAGGCACCGTTGCTTCTTATGCGCCATAAGCTACCCGGCATATCGGGAACAGATCGCCCTCAGGGCGTTGATAGTCGCTTTGTCGGTAGGGTCCCAGGGTCCGCCAAGATGCGCGTTATCCGACCAGAACGTGAAAATCCCGAGGCCATTCCGGCCATAGTCGTGCAGCCACGAGGTGATCAGCTTGAACCAGGCCGGCCTGGCAGACCGGATGGGACAGTTGGTCTCGCCTATCACCAGCCGGGGGTAGCGGCGCATGGTGTCCTTGGTCCTCGCCAGGGTCCTGAACTGAATCCAGCGGTTCAGCGGATGCTCCCAGCGCGGATGCCGATAGACACCGAGGTTGCCGTATAGGTCGATACCGTAGTAGCCGAGATTCGCCGGCGTGTATCGCATCAGGTACGTCAGGTCCCCGCCGCCAAGCAGGCAGCCATATAGCACGTTGGAGCCGCGGCACAAGGTGTTCATCTTACGGTGCATACGGTAGACATTGGGCGGCGTCAGGTACTTCTGCGTGTACTTCAAGCTCAGGGCCTCATGCCAGGCAGTGAGCATCGAGCCAGGTGGCGCGCCGGCGATCATGTCGAGGATCTGATTGTCAAGCCGGCCGGCCAGGAGCTGAGGCACGTCGGGGTAGACAGACATCAGCAAGCGAGTGCCAGGGCCGTAAATTGGCCACGGAGTGGGGAAGACATTTGGGACGGTTCCGCCGCCGCCCGCATAATAGCGAATGCCCCTGAACTTGTACGACGGGCCGATCGCCGAAACGATTCCGTCGTAATCGGCCCAATCTGCGCCGATAATCACCTCGTGAAACCTCCGATTTCGAATTCGGGCCTGGACAAAGGTATCGCAAAACTCACGAACGTGGCTGCGGAGCCTTCGGCGCGAGCGCGGAGCCTTCTGCGCGAGCGCGGAGCCTTCGGCGCGAGCGCGGACGACTATAACGACGCACTGCGATGCCGATCGGATGACAGGTCCGCGCGATAAGTGTCACATGCGGCGGCTTAGGCCGTTGACGGGGCAGGTCAGGCGGACAAGGACTAGCGTTGCGCCGACGGCGATGAGGGCGGATGGCCCAGGCAGCCTTGAGCGTGCCTGGCCGGATTGCGGGCGGGAGCAGATGAGGCGACGCCGGGGCATGGTAGTTCTGGCCAGCGCGGTTGCGGCGGGGAGCGCTGTCTTGCTGGCGAGCGCGACCGGTGCGGGCGCCGCACTGGCGGCAGGGAAGGCCGGTCAGGCGACCGGACCTTGGGGCACCGCCACCGAGGTACCTGGCCTCGCCGGCTTGAACGTGGACGGACGTGCTGAGGTCTTGTCGGTCTCGTGCGGTGCGCCTGGCGACTGCGCAGCCGGCGGGAGTTATCAGGACAGTCGCCGCGACCTGCAAGGGTTCGTGATCAGCGAGCAGAACGGCACCTGGGGCACCGCGACCGAAGTACCTGGCCTCGCGGCCTTGAACGTGAGCGGCCAGGCCGAGGTGATGTCGGTGTCGTGCGACGCGGTCGGCGACTGCGCGGCCGGCGGCTATTACTACGACAAGCAGGGTCAGCAGGGGTTCGTGGTCAACGAGCAGGACGGCACCTGGGGCACCGCGATCGAAATACCCGGCCTGGCGGCGCTGAGCGCGGGCTTCGCGGAGGTCTTGTCGATGTCGTGCGCCGCCGCGGGCCAGTGCGCGGCCGGCGGCTACTACTACAACCAGCAGGGACAGCAGGGGTTCGTGGTCAGCGAGCTTGATGGCACCTGGGGCAATGCGATCGAGGTACCTGGCCTGGCAGCGCTGAACGCTGACGGATCGGCTGAAGTCTTGTCTGTGTCGTGTGACCCGACAGGCGACTGCGTCGCCGGCGGGACCTACAAGGACGCCCGCAAGCGTCATCAGGGATTCGTGGCCAGCGAAGCCGGCGGCACCTGGGGCAATGCGACCTACGTCCCTGGCCTGGTGGCGATGAACCAGGGCGGGCAGGCAGCGACCACTTCCGTGTGGTGCCCGTCAGCGGGCACCTGCGCGGCCGGCGGGTACTACAAGGGCAAGCGCACCCAGCAGGGGTTCGTAGTAAACGAACAGAACGGAACGTGGGCCAGGGCCATCGAGGTACCCGGCCTCAGCTCGCTGAACGCTGGTTATGCCGCGGTTTCCTCAGTGTCGTGCACACAGGCAGGCGACTGCGCGGCCGGCGGGTACTACAACGACCATCACGGCCACGCGCAGGGTTTCGTGGCCGGCGAAGTGAACGGCACCTGGGGCAGCGCGGCCGGAGTCCCCGGCTTGCCGATGCTGAACGCGGGCGGGACAGCGAGAATCTCCTCATTGTCTTGCAGCCCGGCGGGCAACTGCGCGGCCGGCGGCAACTACCTGAATCACTCGGGTGAGCAAGAGGCATTCGTGGTTAGCCGGCGAAACGGCAAGTGGGGCAAGGCCATCGAGGTACCAGGCCTTGGCTCGCTGAACGCCGGTGTGGCCCAGGCCTGGTCGGTGTCGTGCGGCCAGGCGGGCAACTGCACAGCGGGCGGGTTCTACCAGGATCGCAAGAGGAAGACCCAGGGCTTCCTGGTAAGCCAGACCTAACGGGAGCCAGGCGCCTACTCGGTGGTGCGACGCCGGAACAGCAAGGCGGCGAGGGGCGCTGAACTGATCATCGCCGCCATACGGCATCACACGCCGGCTACGGTGCCGCCAGACACCGGCACTCTGCGCGGCGATGTCCTCGCGCTGCTCGACCAGATGTCGGCCAGCGTCAGCCAGATGTCGGCCGGCGTCAGCGAGATAGCCGGCGTGCTCACCTTCATCTTCGCCGACTACGTGATGATGAACCAGGCGCCGGTGCCCCCTGCCACGCTGACCGAGATCGTCGACCGCATATTTCTTCCGCTCGTCAGGCCATGAAGCGCGGAGGCGGCCCTGCTTGCTGAGCCGTCTGCCCGCGTTCGCCATGCGCGTTGATGAAGGCAGCGATCCGGTTGTTCAGATCGCTCATGTCCCTGAACCCGCCGTGGCTGCCCGGTACGACCGCGACCTGAACGTCCGGCATCTGGCTGGCCCGGTCGCGGGCTTCGGCCGGGCTGATGAGGGCGCTGCGGTCGCCGGTGATCAGCAGGGCGGGCACGTTGATCGCGCGGAGCTGGCTGTCGGTGAAGGTACCTGGTTTCTTCGGCTCGCTCCGGTAGCCGCGGATGCCTGCCCACATCAGCGTCATCTGCTCCGGCTCCAGCATGCCAGGGGAGTCGAGCCGGCGGGCGAGGCGCCGGCGCAGCGGCATCGGGGTCAAGGTGGCCAGGCCGGTCAGGGTGAGCCACCGGAAGAACCGGGCGTCCGGCAGGGTGAGCCCGGCGGGATCGAGCAGGGTGATGGACGCGACCCGGTCGGGCGCGCGGACCGCCTGGTTCATGGCGACCCAGCCGCCGTAGGAAAAGCCCACCAGGTGGGCCGGACGCTCGCTGAGCTTGCTCAGGAGTTCATCAAGCCAGGCCGACGCTGGCGATCGTCCCCCTGGCTAAGAACTCATCCGCCGTGATCGACGTGCTCGCCGCCCAGCTTCGCGCGGCCCAGGCGGCCGGCGCCGCGCCCGCGCACCTGGACCCCGACACCGAGGCCCTCACCCTGCTCGCCATGTCTTCAGGCCTGGCCAACAGCGTCCTCGCGGGCTTGTCCTCGCCTGAGCAAGCCCAGGCAGCCATCGACTACCACCTCGACCGCCTTTTCCCCGCGCCCGCCGAGCACTAACCGCCCGGCCGGGCGGAAGGCGGGTGTTGAGGGCAGTAGTCCGCACCCACAAACCCCGGATTGAGGGCAGTACAGACCCTCAAACCCCGGTTTGAGGGCTCCCCTGCTGTTTCCGTGAGTGTTGTCCTGCGGCCGGGCCGCTGAGGGCACGGGGCCGCCCCTGCGTGGTCAAGGGCGCTGCGCATCGCGCTGCGCGCGACGGCCGCGCCGGCCGCCCTTGACCCAGGAGCCTGCGCGGGCCCCGGGGGCAGGAAGAGCGGGCAGGCCAGGAGCCTGCCCCTGCCAGAGGCGGCCCGGCCGCAGGCCAGGTCGGATCGCCTTCGGCTTCAAAGACCCCGGC
>DATJLT010000208.1:0-2229 GCA_035509195.1 Streptosporangiaceae bacterium
CCGATGATCAACTCAAGCTGGGACGAGGCCGCGCAGGAGATCGTGGTCAAGCACTACGTGAACCTGGGCATCGCGGCGGCAACCGAGCGCGGGCTGGTCGTGCCGAACGTCAAAGATGCCCACGCCCTCACGCTGCCGGAACTCGCTCGCGCGCTGGGGCAGCTGGCCGAGACCGCACGGGCGGGGAAAGCCACTCCGGCGGACCTGTCCGGCGGCACGATCTCGATCACCAACGTTGGCGTTTTCGGAGTCGACACAGGGACTCCGATCCTGCCCGTGGGCGAGGCGGCGATACTGGCGTTCGGCCAGGTAAAGGATGCTCCGTGGGTGGTCGACGGCGAGCTGGCCGTGCGCAAGGTGTGCACGCTAGCGCTGTCGTTCGATCACCGGCTGGTCGACGGCGATCTGGGCTCGGCGGTGCTGCGGGACGTCGGCGCGATGCTGACCGACCCGCTGCGCATGCTGGCCTGGTCGTGACGGGCCTGGCGAACGGTACGAGGCACCGACCGGAAGGGGTCCGATGATCAGGCACGTGGCCTTGTTCACCTGGGACGACGAGATGACCGGTGAGATGGAGGAACAGTTTGCCGCCGAGCTGACCGCGCTCGCGCCGAAGCTCGCCGGGCTGCGCTCCTATCACTGCGGGCCGGACGCCGGCCTGGTCGAGGGGAACTTTGATTTCGCTGTAGTCGCCGACTTCGGCGATGTGGAGTCCTATCTCGCTTACCGGAGTAATGCCGAGCACCAGGAGATCATCAGCAGGTTCAGCGGGCCGCACGCGAAGAGCCGCGCGGCCATCCAGTACGAGATCTGACCGGACCCCGCAGCAGCATCGAGCCGAGGGGCGTGAGTCACCGACCGAGGCGAGCAGACCCCAGCAAGCCCAACTTCAATCGGTAACTCACGCCCCTCGGTTCAGCTCAGAACGCCTCTTCCTGCAGCTCCATCGGGTCGAGCGAGGTCGCCTCGACGATCTCCTGTTCCGCCGCGAGCCGCGGCAGCACGGTTGCGGCGAAGAAACCCGCTACGGCCAGCTTGCCCTGGTAGAAGGCCTGCTCGCTGGCGGCGAGGCCGCCTTGATCGAGCCTGGCTAGCGCGACCTCAGCCTGGCGGCCGAGCAGCCACGCGATCACCAGATCGCCGAGCGCAAGCAGCAGCCGGGTGGTGTTGAGACCGACGCGGTAGATCTCGGGCGCCTGCTCCAGGCTGCCGCCGAGGTAGCCGTTCATGGCAGCGACGATCGCCTCGATGTTGTCGGCCGCGCGGGCCACGGCCGCCCGCTCCTTCTTCAGCCGGCCGTTGCCGCCGTCGGCGTCGGTGAACTCGCGGATCTGGCCGAGCAGGTTGGTCAGGGCGGCGCCCTGATTACGGACGATCTTGCGGAAGTACAGGTCCATGCCCTGGATCGCGGTGGTGCCCTCATACAGGCTGTCGATCTTGGAGTCCCTGATGTACTGCTCGATCGGGTAGTCCTGCAGGTAGCCCGAGCCGCCCAGGGTCTGAAGCGACTGCGCCAGCTGTTCGTAACCGCGCTCCGACCCGACGCCCTTGACGACGGGCAGCAGCAAGTCATTCAGCTGGCTCGCCGCTTCGTCGCGCTCGCCGCGCGCGACGGCAAGCTGGATGGCGTCCTGCTGGGAGGCGGTGTACATGACGAGGGCGCGCATGCCCTCGGCGTACGACTTCTGCAACAGCAGGCTGCGCCTGACGTCCGGGTGCTTCATGATCGTGACGCGCGGAGCCGTCTTGTTGGTCATCTGGGCCAGGTCAGCGCCCTGCACCCGGGTCTTGGCGTAGTCGAGCGCGTTCAGGTAGCCGGTCGACAGGGCAGCGATCGCCTTCGTGCCGACCATCATCCGGGCGGACTCGATGATCATGAACATCTGCCGGATGCCATCGTGCACGTCGCCGATCAGCGTGCCGACAGCCGGGCGCTCGGCACCGAACGTGAGCTCACAGGTCGTGGACGCCTTGAGGCCCATCTTGTGCTCAACGTTCGTCACGTACGCGCCGTTGAGCTCGCCGAGGGAGCCGTCTGGGTTGATCAGGAACTTCGGGACCAGGAACATCGACAGGCCCTTAGTGCCGGGCCCGGCACCCTCGGGCCTCGCCAGCACGATGTGCAGGATGTTCTCGGCCAGGTCGTGCTCCGCGCTGGTGATGAACCGCTTTACGCCGTCGATGTGCCAGGTGCCGGCGGGTTGCTGAACGGCCTTCGCCCGGCCGGCG